>JAPUES010000073.1 GCA_027492445.1 Sporomusaceae bacterium
GTGCCAGCAGTAGGCAATCCTATTGCCTGCCAAAGGTTAAATGAAGTGTACCAAGTGGCCGATGCCCAGTGGCGAGGGATTGGTATTCTTAAGGATTCAGGTTTAGCTCTCAGAGAAAGTTATCATGCCTTTGATGCCCTGAAAAATCTTCCTGTGACGGTAGAGCCAACAAAAGAGCATAAAGGTTGTCGATGTGGACAGGTATTGACGGGGGCTCTTTTACCGACAGAATGTCCACTATTTGGTGAAATTTGCAAACCGGAGCATCCTGTTGGATCTTGCATGGTATCGGTAGAAGGTACCTGTGCAGCCTGGTATAAATATGGAGCTGGGAGGTGGCAGGGATGAGTGGCGCGCGTATTGAAATGGCCCATGGTAGCGGCGGTAAAGTAAGTCATGATTTAGTAAAGAATATAATTTGGCCAGCGTTTGCCAATGATATTCTTGGCGAAATGCATGATGGGGGCCAGTTTGTTATCGATGGTGCACGATTGGCTTTTTCGACAGATTCCTATGTAGTGAAACCGTTGTTTTTTCCTGGTGGCGATATTGGTAAACTGGCAGTTTGCGGTACAGTGAATGATGTAGCCATGAATGGTGCCCTTCCTTTATATTTAAGTGCTGGTTTTGTTTTAGAGGAAGGCTTTCCTATTGAGGATTTAAAGCGAATTCTTGCTTCGATGCAAGAAGCCGCCAAGGAAGCAGGGGTATATATTGTAACGGGGGATACGAAAGTAGTAGAAAAAGGGGCCGTTGATGGTATTTTTATTAATACCGCTGGCATTGGTAAAATTATTGATGGGGTTACTATCAATGGTAAAAATGCCAAGCCAGGTCAGGATATTATCTTAAATGGATACTTAGGAGATCATGCCTTAGCCGTGATGAGTGAACGCCATGGTCTTGAACTTCCCCAATCCGTAAAAAGTGATTGCGCACCTCTTGGGGATTTAGTCGCCAGTCTTTTAGCAGCCGTACCGAGCATTGCAGTTCTTCGTGATCCTACACGGGGTGGTTTGGCTACGACGCTAAATGAAATTGCTCTTCAATCCGAGGTCGGTATTATCATAGAAGAAAAAGATATTCCTGTATCCCTAGCCGTACAGGCCGCCTGTGATATTTTGGGATTTGATCCTCTTTATTTAGCCAATGAAGGAAAACTCCTAGTGTTTGTTGATAAAGAATACACGCCGCAGGTACTAAAAATCATGAAAGCTCATAAGTATGGCCGTGAATCTCGGGTTATTGGCACTGTTTCTCATACGCCTTGTGGACAAGTAGGATTACGTACTGGCATTGGCGGCATTCGCTTGCTAGACATGTTGATGGGCGACCAATTACCTAGAATTTGTTAAGTAATGCGATGGATTTAAATCAGAAAAAGATTCCTGAAAGACTACAGGGATATAGTTAGGAGGTTTTTGCTGTGAATCTCGATCATAGTTTGAAATTAGATTTAAGTCAAAAATTAATGATGACACCTGAACTGCGTCAAGCCATTGCTATTTTGCAGATGTCAGCATTAGAGCTTTCAGAGGTGATTGCCGAAGAAATCCTAGAAAATCCTGTACTGGAAATAGCAGAAAAAGAAGGATCGGATTCACCAGAACCTCCTGAAGAAATAGAGACATCGCGAGAAAGTGAACCTTTGGATGATTATTTTAATTGGGCGGATTATTTTAATAATGGGATGGAAAAAAATCAGAGCAAGTTATCGCCGATGATAAACCTGCTTTTGAGGTTTTTATAAAAAATAATGTATCTTTACATGAACATTTAGAATTGCAATTGCATCTAGCGGTACGAGATACGGAGGCAAAAGCCATTGGTAGCTATCTGATTGGCTGCATTGATGATAATGGGTATTTATGCAGTGCCGTAGGGGAAGCTGCCTTAGTCTTAAACGCTGAAGAAAAGCTTATTGCTGAGATTCTTAGCTTAATTCAAACTTTTGATCCTCTAGGTGTAGGGGCCCGCGATTTGCAAGAATGTCTTACCCTGCAGCTTGAGCAACAGGAAAATTCTAATCCTTTTGTAAAAACTATTATTGCCGAACATTTACCAGATGTTGCCCAAGGACGTTATAAAGGGATTGGAGAGAAGCTAGGGTGTAGTGTTAGTCAAGTGCAACAAGCTGTCGATATTATTCGCACTCTTGATCCCAAGCCAGGACGGGCTTTTGGCAAAGAAAACGCTAGTTATATAACCCCTGATATTACCGTTGAACGGATTAATGGGGAATATGTTATTTTGGTCAATGAAAGTAATACTCCTCCCTTAACCATTAATCCTTATTATCGACAGGTGGCAATAAGTGCCGATCATGAATCAAAAAAATTTATTGAAACTCGTTTGCATTCTGCCCTTTGGCTCATTAAAAGTATTGAGCAACGCCGACAAACCTTGTATAAAGTTATGGAGGCTATTATTGGTTTGCAACAAGACTTTTTTGATTATGGCCCGAAGTGTTTAAGGCCTTTGATTATGAAACAAGTAGCGGAACGGGTGGAAGTCCACGAATCGACAGTAAGTCGAGCCATTGCCAATAAATATGTTGCTACTCCCCATGGGCTTCTTAGCCTGCGAAGTTTTTTCTCCGCTGCTGTTCATAATAGCGCTGGCGAACAAGATGTATCAACGAGTAAAGTAAAACAAAAAATAAAAGAATTGATTGCAGGAGAAAAGGCTACCGATCCTTTTAGTGATCAAATCTTAGCGGATATTCTCTGTCAGCATGGCATTAAAATTTCCCGCCGTACCGTGACCAAATATCGGGAAGAGCTAGGAATCCTATCCTCTACAAGGCGAAAAAGATATTAAAAAGATGTACCTTCTATAGAAGGTACATCTTTTTACAGGTCACTACGCATTAAACGCATGCCATTAGCAAT
>JAPUES010000074.1:0-7118 GCA_027492445.1 Sporomusaceae bacterium
GCCTCATCATATATATTACATAGTAGTATGTAGACAGGAGGTAGTCTATGGCTAATATGAAAAATAAGTGGTCAAACCATAAGTGGAAAGAGAGTAAAGGGGACGATTACTCCTGGCAGGATTATGAGATTCACGATGATTATAACTGGCTAAAAAAAATAATAATTGCTACTGTGATTTTTGGGATTGTATATTCAGCTCATGTTTCAGAAACGGCAGTCGGAAGGTTTCTTGATGAGGGGGTTCGATACTCATTAACCCTTCAAACAGATTTTAATTATATCATCGAAGAAATTATAAGCCATGCTCCACCAGCAATGGATGTATCTATATTGAAAAAAGTACAAACCGTGGTATCGAGGCCTGCAGATCCCTTGCTATATATGAGCGCGCCAGTGAATGGGAAAATCCTATCTTCTTTTGGTTGGAAAACCACTGCAGGCTCTAAGCAGGAAGTTATGCAAGAAGGTATTGAGTTTGAAGATGCTATAGGAACCAGCATAAGGGCAAGTGCGGCGGGGAAGGTAAAGACCATTGGGGAAAGTGCTCAGCATGGTAAAGTTTTGATTCTAGAGCATAGTCAGGAACTAGATACTGTGTATGGAAGTTTAGACGAGATCGTCGTGAGTCAAGGCGATATAGTGAGTCAAGGACAGATTATCGGAAGATTAGGAAAAAAAGGTGCTAATGGTAAAGGGATTCTTTATTTTGAAGTGAGAGAAAAAGGGAAGGCTATTGACCCTGTGACTAGGCTGAAGGGAGATTTTCCCGTAAGCGAGGGGAAGTGAATTTTTGCGAATTTTAAAAATAGGAGGCATACAATTACGCCTAAATTACTGGTGCATTGTACTCTTTATACTTTTTTCTCTAGCCGATATGTATAGTAAAGTGGCATTAGTTTTTAGTGCAGTATTATGGCATGAGCTAGCTCATACTAAGGTGGCCATATGGCTCGGCTACAGGGCCAAGGAGATTGAATTGTTACCCTTTGGCGGTGTGGTACGAATTGAGGGCTTTGCTATAGTGGACTCAAAATCAGAAATCATGATCGCCGCCGCCGGACCAGCAGCAAGTTTGGTTTTGGCGGCTCTTGCTTATATGGGAATGTTATGTAGTGGTTTATGGAAAGAGGTATGGGAATTTTATGTGAAAATAAATGTAATGCTGGCCGTGTTTAATTTACTGCCAGGATTACCTCTTGATGGTGGACGGATTTTTAGAGCATGGCTGGCACTTTATATGGATTATGGCAAGGCTACTAGCATTGCAGCAGGTATCAGTAAGGGCCTAAGTGTTTCTTTGATAATCCTTGGGATATACGAATATCTATGTAGTCAAACCATCAATGTAACATTTCTAATGGCTGCTATCTTTTTATATACAACTGCCAGAGGTGAGCTAAAAGTAGTTGGGTTTCGAATGATGCGTATTCTAGGGCAAAAAAAAGCAAAGCTGATTTCGGAGGGGATTATGCCTACCGCCTATCTTACTGTGGTGCAGGATGTCTTACTAAAGGATATTATTAGGATTTTTAGACCAGATCAATATTATGTTTTGTGCATTGTAGATCAAAATTGTAAGCTATGCGGGATGGTAACGGAAATCGAAATATGGGAGGAACTCCCACAGAGGGGCATTTATACTAAGGTCGGAGAATTTATATCATGAGCAATGGCAGGATTTTTCATTGTTGTGTAGAAACTTAGGTAGGATGTCTGACTAAGTATTGACTATTTTTGGGCAATATATAAATAGAAGAAAGACGATTGCAAAGGAAAATTTGGAGGTTATTGTTGTTTATGATTACTTTAGATCCTAGCATTTTAAATAGGGTTATGAAACCTGCTCGCTATACAGGAAATGAATGGAATAGCATAAAAAAAGATCATACTAAGGTTGCTGTTACAGTGGCCTTAGCTTTGCCTGATGTGTATGAAGTAGGAATGTCTAATTTGGGTCTTAAAATTCTGTATCAAATATTAAATAACCGCACGGATACAGCAGCCGAACGAGTGTATTCTCCATGGGTGGATATGGAAGCTGAGATGCGGGCAAACCACATTCCCCTTTATACTTTGGAAAGTTTAAAACCAGTAACAGAGTTTGATGTGCTTGGCATTTCCCTGCAATATGAAATGAGTTACAGTAATGTACTAAACATGTTAGATTTAGCCGGAATTCCCTTATTGACGAGTAATCGTGAAGAAAACCACCCCATTATTATTGGCGGTGGACCTTGTACATTTAACGCAGAACCTGCTGCTGATTTTTTTGATTGTTTTATCTTAGGTGAAGGTGAAGAAGTCATTGAAGATGTAGTGGATGTTGTTGCAGCTTGGAAGCAGTCAGGAAAGATAGATGGGCGGCTGGGCGTTTTAAAGAAACTAGCTCAAGTGGAAGGTGTATATGTTCCTTCTTTATATAACGTGACCTATCATGGTGACGGTACTGTTGAAAAAGTAGTGCCAAACTGCAAGGAAGCTAGTCCTATCCTTAAAAAACGAGTGGTAAAAGATCTAAATGCGGTAGAATTTGCCACCAAACCAGTACTGCCGTATTTAGATATCGTTCATGATCGTATTATGTTAGAACTCTTTCGCGGCTGTACCCGAGGCTGTCGTTTTTGCCAGGCAGGAGTACTGTATAGACCAGTGCGAGAGCGGACACCCGAAACACTACTAAAAATTGCCAAAGAATTAGTGGATAGTACAGGCTATAGTGAAATATCTCTTACATCACTTAGTTCTGCAGATTATTCTTGTTTGCCAGCTGTAGTACAATCTTTAATTGATGAACTCAAAGAGCAAGGGGTGAGTATTTCACTACCTTCCCTTAGAATTGATAGTTTTTCCATTGAACTAGCTCAAAAATTACAACAGGTGCGAAAA
Source organism: Sporomusaceae bacterium (assembly GCA_027492445.1). Classification (GTDB taxonomy): domain Bacteria; phylum Bacillota; class Negativicutes; order DSM-13327; family DSM-13327; genus CTSoil-075. The sequence goes on from JAPUES010000074.1 coordinate 2,889, forward strand.
AGCGGCTTAACCTTTGCACCAGAAGCTGGTACGCAACGGCTGCGTGATGTTATCAACAAAGGCGTAACGGAAAAAAATCTAGAGGATGCTGTAAGCGCAGCCTTTAAAGCCGGTTGGTCAACGGTAAAACTATACTTTATGATGGGCCTGCCAACAGAAACGGATGAAGATGTACTGGGCATTGCTAAATTGGCCTACCGCGTACTGGAATTATATAAAGAAATAACGGGACGCAGAGGTGCTAAGGTTACCATCAGTGTAGCTTGTTTTGTACCGAAACCCCATACTCCTTTCCAGTGGTTCGGGCAAGATATGGCGGCTGAGTTTGAGCGTAAACAACGATTGCTAAAAGAAAAACTTCGTGATCGAAATATTTCTTTTAATTGGCATGATGCTCGTACTAGCTTTTTAGAAGGGGCTTTTGCTCGTGGAGATCGAAGACTAGGACAGGTTCTTCTTACTGCTTGGCAAAATGGAGCAAAATTTGATGGCTGGTCCGAACATTTTAAATATAATACCTGGATAGAAGCCTTTGAAACCGCAGGAATTGATCCACATTTTTATGCGACGCGTGAGCGTAGCCAAGAGGAAGTGATGCCTTGGGATCATTTGTCTTCTGGGGTCACCAAGGAATTTTTACAGCGAGAATATAAACAAGCAATCAATGAAGCATTGACCTCTGACTGCCGCCGGGAAGAGTGCAGCGCTTGTGGGGTATGCCCAGAGCTAGATGTGAAGGTAATAGATTGGGGGAAACAGGCATAATGGGAAAGTTACGGCTAGAGATTACAAAAGGTGAAGAAATTCGCTATATTTCACATTTGGATTACGCCAGTGCTATGGAACGGGCTATTATTCGATCAAAAATGCCTGCTGCATATTCAGAAGGTTTTAATCCTCACATGAAATTATCTTTTGCTTCCGCATTAGCAGTGGGGGTAACAAGTCAAGCAGAATATATGGATATTGAATTTAAAGAAGATGTGGATTTAAAACAAGTCATTCAGCGATTAGTAGCAGTATTGCCGCCAGGAATAAATGTCAACAGCGGTAAATATGTACCGACAAATGCACCAGCGTTAATGGCCCTTGTTAACCTAGCAACCTATGATGTGGTTGTACCCGTGGGAAAAGAGCAAGATATTACTGCATTTGAAGAGAGCATTCGGCGATTTAATCAAACTAAGGAAGTCTTATATATAAGAGAAACTCCTAAAGGCAGAAAAGAGATTGAAAGTAAGCAATATATGGACCAAGATATTCAGTTTGTTCCTCAAGAACAAGGGATAAAATTAGTAATTGATATTAAGATAACTCCTACGGGTAGTATCAAACCAGGGGAAATTTTAGACATTCTAGTAACCATGTTTGGTCTTGCAGTAGATAAGGACAAAGCCTTAATCAATCGTACAGGACTTTATGTGGTTGCCAATGGGAAGAGACTAAAGCCAATAGATTTATAAGCGGTGGTTATATTAAAGGAAAGGAGGATACCATGGGAAAGATAATTGTGGTGAATAGTACACCAGAAGAAACAAGAATGGCAATTTTTGAAGACAAAGAGCTCATTGAAATCTTTGTTGAGCGTACCAAAAGTGGCCATCATGTTGGTAATATTTATAAAGGTAAAACGAAAAATGTTTTGCCGGGTATGCAAGCAGCCTTTATTGATATTGGTAAAGAAAAAAACGCCTTTTTATACATTGGTGAGGAAACTGTGCCAAGCGATGCGCCAAAGACGGTGAATCAGACCTTGTCAGTAGGCAAGGATATTATGATTCAAATTGTAAAGGATGCTCTTGGTACAAAGGGGCCACGCGCTACTACCAATTTAACCTTGCCGGGGCGGTATGTAGTATTTATGCCGACCGTTGATTATATTGCTATTTCTCGTAGAATTAGCAATGAAGAAGAACGCATACGGCTTAAAGAACTCGTAGAAAAAGTGCGGCCAGCAGGTATGGGGATTATTGTACGTACAATGGCGGAAGGCAAAAGTGAAGAAGCTTTGCACAAAGATATTGATTATCTTTATAATTTGTGGAATGCCTTAAGTGCTAGGGCGAAAAGAGCAAATGCTCCTATTTTACTATACCGTGATGTAGACTTAGTTATCCGTATTGTTCGGGATTATTTATCTTCAGATATAGAGGAATTTATACTGGACAATCGGGAAGCTTATGGACGAGTTTGTGATTTACTTAAATATACTTCGCCGGAATTAGTAAGCAAGGTGCGACTGTATGAAGGCAAAGAAGATATCTTTTCCCACTATTCTCTTGGTAATGAACTAGAACGGGTAGGGCAACGCTGTGTTTGGCTAAAATGTGGTGGTTATATTATCATTGATAAGACGGAAGCCTTAACTGTAATTGATGTAAATACAGGTAAGTTTGTGGGGTCTACTAAATTATCGGATACTGTATTTCAGACCAATTTAGAAGCAGCACGGGAAATTGCCAAACAGTTACGGCTACGTGATATTGGCGGAATTATTGTTGTTGATTTTATTGACATGGATAAGGAAGAATATAAGCAAGCTATTATTGCTGCTTTAGAAGAAAGTTTTAAAAAGGATCGTACTAAAACCAATGTACTAGGGTTTACTGAGCTGGGGTTGGTAGAAATCACGCGTAAGAAGGCTCGGCAAAATTTAGAAAGTATGTTATACAGTGAATGTCCCTGCTGCGCTGGGCGGGGCAGAGTCCAGTCCCCTGAGACCGTGATTATTAGTATTTGGCGTATGATGCGTAAAATCATGGAGGGGCCAAGACGGCAGGGGGGGATCATGATACAAATGCATCCACTAGTTGCTGAAAACATGAAAAGTCAAGGGGAACTATCTCGTATGGAAGAGGAACTAAGCTGCTCCATACGCATTGAAGCAGTAGCGGAGATGCACCCTGAAAATTTTTCAATCTTACATGACAGCGAGAAGTAGTTTGAATTTGACAGGAATAATAAAAATACTATATAATGAACACAATTGAATAGTTTGTTTTTTAAGGAGGAGTCTGCAACAAGGCTTCTTTTTATTTATTTTTAGGAGGTAAAAAATATGATGTATTCCCCGGAGTTTTATGGATCAATTGTAATCTTTATACTTGTCTATGCCATGATTATTTGGGAAAAATTTAATCGTACTGTAGTGGCAATGACGGGTGGACTAATTATGGTATTATTAGGTTTTTTAAGTCAAGAAGTAGCTATCAAAGATGATATTGATTTTAATACCCTTGGCTTACTAATTGGCATGATGATTTTAGTATCCATCACTCGGCGTAGTGGAGTTTTTGAAGCTGTAGCGATTTGGGCAGTACAGGTAACCAAAGGACATCCCTTACCATTATTGGCATTATTGGGCCTGATTACTGCTGTTGGATCGGCTCTTCTTGATAATGTTACCACAGTGCTACTGATGGTACCTGTTACCATTACGTTAACAGATCGTTTGAATATTAATCCCATGCCCTTTTTAATAACAGAAATCATTACTTGTAATATTGGCGGTACTGCCACCTTGATTGGTGATCCTCCTAATATTATGATTGGTAGTGCCACACATTTGAGCTTTAATGATTTTCTGATTCACTTAGCGCCGATTGCTATCGTAATTTTACTAGTTACTGTTGCTTTATTATTACTTTTTTACCGTAAAGAGCTAAAGGTAGAAGAAGTCGAGCGTCTACAAGTATTAAGCTTGTCACCTACAGAACAAATCAAAGATTGGTTACTCCTGAAACAATCCTTATTTATTTTGACCCTAACTCTAATTGGTTTTGCCTTTCATGGTGTGTTACACATTGAGTCTGCTACCGTTGCCATGATGGGTGCCATGCTGTTAATGCTGATTAGCAAAGAAGAACCAGAGGAAATTTTACTGCATGTAGAATGGCCTACCATATTTTTCTTCGTTGGTCTCTTTACTTTAGTCGGCGGATTGAAATCCACTGGTGTTATTAAAGCCTTGGCAGAGTGGGCAGTGAACCTCACAGGAGGACAACTCGATATAACGGCGTATCTTATTTTGTGGTTGTCAGCCATCGCCTCAGCTTTCATTGATAATATTCCTTTTGTAGCCACCATGATTCCCATGCTCCATGAAATGAGTGCTATCGCAGGCACTAATATGGATCCTGTATGGTGGTCTCTAGCTCTTGGTGCTTGCCTAGGGGGCAATGGTACCCTCATTGGTGCTTCTGCTAATGTCATTGTAGCTGGTGTTGCTGA
>JAPUES010000074.1:7218-22580 GCA_027492445.1 Sporomusaceae bacterium
ATAGTGGCCATGACGGGTGGCCTCATCATGGTATTATTAGGCTTGGTAAGTCAAGAAGTTGCCATTAAAGATGATATTGACTTTAATACCATTGGCCTGCTTATTGGGATGATGATTTTAGTCTCGATTACACGGCGTAGCGGAATTTTTGAAGCAGTATCCATTTGGGCAGTGCAGATAACAAAAGGACAGCCTTTATCATTGCTAGCCTTACTGGCTGTGATTACGGCTGTTGCGTCCGCCCTTCTTGATAATGTTACTACCGTACTTCTCATCGTTCCCATGACGATTACTTTAACTGATCGCTTGAACATTCATCCCATGCCTTTTCTAATTACCGAAATACTAGCTTCGAATATTGGGGGTACTGCCACCTTGATTGGTGATCCACCGAATATTATGATTGGTAGTGCGACCCATTTAAGCTTTATGGATTTCATTATTAATTTAGCGCCCATTATTATGATCATCTTACCAGTTACCATTGGTTTATTACTATTTATGTATCGCAAAGAGCTTGTTGTGGAAGAAGAAAACCGCCTAGCAGCATTAACTTTATCACCTAAAGAACAAATAAAGGATTGGTTATTGCTAAAACAATCCTTAGTTGTTCTTACGCTTACGATAATTGGTTTTATGTTTCATGGTATGCTGCACCTTGAATCGGCAACGATTGCCATGACAGGTGCCATGCTTTTAATGTTAATTAGCCGGGAAGAACCAGAGGAAATTCTCTTACATGTAGAATGGCCCACCGTCTTTTTCTTTATTGGTTTATTTATGCTGGTGGGGGGGCTTAAGTCTGCTGGCGTTATAAAAGCGTTAGCAGAGTGGGCCATGACGTTAACAGGAGGGCAACTTGACCTTACGGCCTATCTTGTCTTGTGGCTATCCGCTATTGCGTCGGCATTTATTGATAATATTCCCTTTGTTGCGACCATGATTCCGATGCTACAAGAAATGAGTGCTCTATCGGGAATGCCCATGGAACCAGTATGGTGGTCGTTAGCTCTCGGTGCTTGCTTAGGAGGCAATGGTACGCTAATTGGCGCTTCTGCAAATGTCATTGTAGCTGGTCTTGCTGAAAAAAATGGTTTTCCTATTTCTTTTCGGTATTTCTTTAAAGTATGTTTTTTACTAATGATTATCTCTATTGTTATTTCTCATGTTTATGTGTATTTCCGTTATTTCTAAGATGTAAGAAAATTGACTTTTATAGAAAAATATAGTATAATATGGATATTAAATATATAGTTAAGAAAAACAGGTGGAGTCTGCACAACGGACTTAATCTGTTTTTTTTTGTGGAGGTATTCGATGGAAGGATGTCCTGTTCTTGAAATTAATTTAGATAAGATTACTGAAAATGCAAATAGAGTGGTAACGCGATGTAAGGAAAAAGGAATTGATGTGCTTGGTGTGACCAAAGGATTTAGTGCCATTCATCAAATTGTGACAGCTATGATTACTGGTGGTGTTCATCATTTGGCCGATGCTAGAATGGAAAATATTCTTGAACTGCGAAAAAGGGATATCTATAATCCTATGACTTTATTGAGAATTCCTAGACTGAGTAATGTAGAAAATGTAGTACAATATGCTGATACTAGTGTCAACTCAGAAATCTCTGTCATAGCAGCATTGGGAAAGGTCGCTACTCGTATCAAAAAAATACATAATATTATCTTGATGGTCGATGTAGGTGACCTGCGTGAAGGAGTTATGCAAGAAGACGTGCTGGATATAGCAATGCAAATACAAAAAATACAAGGTGTAAAACTAATCGGTCTAGGCACAAATATGGGATGTTTCGGTGGTGTACTGCCGAGCGTTAGTAATTTAGGAGTTTTGATTTCATTGAAGAAGAAGTTAGAACAGGAGATGAATTACAAACTTGACGTTATTTCTGGTGGTGGTACCTCCTCGCTTTTTTTGGTCGAAAATAATATACTCCCTGAGGGTGTCAATCAATTAAGAATTGGAGAAGGTATTTTATTGGGAACGGATACAACAAATAACCGTATTATTCCTTGGCTACATCAAGATACTTTTCGCTTGAGTGGTGAAGTGATTGAGGTTAAAGATAAACCCTCAATGCCAATGGGAGAAAGAGGAAAAGATGCTTTTGGGAATGTTACAGAATTTATTGATATAGGGACACGGAAACGAGCTATTTTGGCCCTAGGGAAACAAGATATGTATCTAGAAGGACTCGTTCCCCTTGAAGAAAAATATAAAATACTAGGTGGAAGCAGTGATCATACCATTGTTGATATTACCGATAAGGATGCAACCATAAATATTGGAGATAAAATATTTTTTGGATTAACGTACCCTGGTTTGCTTTCTGCTAGTGATTCTCGTTGTATCGAAAAAAAGTTTAAAGGGAGAGGTTACCTATGAAAGTTGAATTATTAGAAAAAGTGGAGTTATCTTTAATAACTCAATTAGTAAAGCTGGAACAAGAAGCATTCGGGATTGGTGGTATGAATGAATGGCATCTTGTACCTTTCATTCGCCATGGCAGGGTTTATATTGGACGACAAAAAGACGAAGTAGTAGGATTGATTCAATATATGCGAGATTGGAAGAAACCACAAAAAGCATATCTAATGGGTGTATCCATTGGGCAAGAATGGCGTGGACAAGGACTAGGTACAATGCTGATGCATACTACTTTAGAATTATTAAAAGAAGAAAATATCCAAGAGGTAGAATTAACTGTCGAGCCAAGAAATAGTGCAGCTATTAAAATATATGCAGGAAAATTAGGGTTTGTAGAGAAGGAAACAAGACTAGATGAATATGGAACAGGTGAAAATCGTTTGGTGATGATGTTATCCTTATAATGTATAGAGTCATTCTGCTTTCTGGCAGAGATGAAATAAGGAAGGAGGCTTCCAACAGTTATGTCACAGTGGCCTGATAAGAATGGACAAGAAAAAATATACAAAAGTGTTTTTAGTGATGCAAGGCCTGATCGCTACTTTTTTGTAATGGTCATACTCTCTTGTACCGTTGCTACCTATGGATTGCTACTTAATAGTACGGCAGTCGTGATTGGGGCCATGCTAATTGCGCCGTTAATCGGACCCATACTTGGTGGGGCTTTAGGTGTGGCAACCAATAGTAATCTATTACTTAAAATGTCGGCCAAAGCAGAGGCTCTCGGAGCGATTACGGCAATTGTCCTAGCGGCACTCTTGACGTTAGTGCTGCCGCGAGCAGAACTAACAGCAGAAATCATGGCACGTACGGCGCCTACCATATTGGACTTAGTGGTTGCCTTAGCGTCTGGCGCGGCAGGGACCTATGCAATGTGTGTAAGGCCTCATGGTATTACATTACCAGGAGTCGCCATTGCTACTGCCCTAATGCCACCACTATGTGTGGTGGGAATTGGGCTCGCAAAACAAAATTTTACGGTAGTCAGTGGGGCCTTCTTATTATTTTTAGCCAATCTGATTGCCATTAACGTAGCGGCGATTGCTACCTTTGAATTAGCAGGTTTTTCTAGAGAACTTTACCATGATGGAACAGGTAAAATCGATGACAAGAAGAAAACAACCTATCGTATGTTATATCCCGTTTTATTACTCCTTGTGATTTCCATACCACTAGCTTATATTATGTATAAAACCTATAGTCATGCTAATACAGAAAAAGTAATCAATAGTTCATTAATAGAATCCCTGGATGTTATCGCCCCCCATTCTACGTTGATTTCAGCAAAATACTACCAAAAGGGCAATCGTTATGAAGTGGATGCCGCCATTCGTACGACGCAAATTATTGCACCAGAAAACATTCGGCAGATGGAAAATCTATTGGAACTACGACTAGGACAACCAGTCGCTGTTAGTGCTGAAATTGTTTTGGTGCAAAAAGTGAATGATAAAACCAATATTGATGTCTTCCAAGCGTTGCTGCCCAAGGTAAAAGAGAGAGAAGTTGTTGAAGTTATAAAAAGTAGTACACCAGAAGAAGTCATTGACAGTGTTTTGCGGGAAAAACTAGCATTGTTCCCTAATGCTCAGTTAGATGATTATACGTTAGAGTATAGCAAAGGCACAGGAACCTATAGAGTTACGGTAAAGATTACTGGTTCCTCGGTGGCAGACAATCAATTAAGCCAAACGATACAAAATATTTTGGAAGAACGACTGAAGCGACGAGTTGAAGTTCGGCTAGAAATAATGGGAGAAATAAACAAATCTGTGAAAATACAAGGAGAATAGGTCTTGATTTTATGTTTAAAATAGGATATAATACTAACAACTTATATTTTTAATTAAGTTGTTAGTGGAGCTGAATTTATTTTAATCGAAAGAAATGAAAATTAAGTTCTAATTCAATCATTACAAGTATATATTGTCAGTAAATATTAGGTGGAGTCTGCACAAAGGACTTCATCTTTTCTTTTTTAATATTACGTTGCAGTATTTCAGCAATAAGGGATTGATAAATTGTAGGCTTGAGGAGGATATATATAATGAAAAAAATCAGGATTGGCATTTTTGGGTTTGGGAAAACGGGTAAAGTTGTGGCAAATGAATTTTTGAAGGATGAATTATTTAGCCTAGAGTGGGTAGTGCGTAGAGGGATGGATGACCATGGAAAGTATGCTAGTCGGCTACTAGGACATGAATTTGATGCAGGGAAAATTTTATCTGTTGCAGACGTGAATGAAGATTTTTTTCTAGAAAGACCCGTTGATGCTCTTGTTGATTTTTCTGATTCGACAGGAATTCATTTATATGAAACAGCAGCACAGGCAGGAATTAGGATTATATCTGCCATTTCAAAATACGAACAGAAGGAATTAGATTTGCTGAAATCTTTTGCCCAGTCTACTGTAGTGCTTTATTCCCCGAATATTACTTTAGGGATTAACGTACTGATGGTAGCTGCTCAGATTTTGCAGAAAATAGCTCCCCATGCGGATATTGAAATTGTTGAGGAACATTTTAAAGGCAAAATCGAAGTGTCAGGAACAGCGAAGAAAATTGCCAATGCCCTTAACCTTAATGTCGAAGAACACTTAAATTCAATTCGAGTAGGCGGTATTGTTGGGCGGCATGAAATCATCTTTGGTATGCCAAACCAGACCATACGATTATCCCATGATAGCATTAGTAGGGCTGCTTTTGGTCAGGGAGCTATTTTTGCTGTAAAATATCTCATGGGGCAACCACCAGGCATGTACACAATGGAAACAATTATTGCCGAGATGTTCAGACAAAACATCCCTGTCTATTAAACAAAGGAAGAAATGACTTTTTAGAGTAGTTTTAATTGACAAAAAGTACTCTATGTGATAATATCATTCAATGTAGGCGACTATGCTTACGTCCCAAACCGCACGGAGAGGTTATGAAAATTGCTATTAGCAATACCGTATTCGGCGAGTATAGAACGAGGGAGGTGTAATGTAATAATGTACGCAATTATCGAAACTGGTGGTAAACAATACCGTGTTGCTGAAGGTGAAGTAATTTTCATCGAAAAGGTTGAAGCTCTTGAAGAAGAAGCGGTTGCATTTGATCGTGTACTTACTGTTGTAAAAGACGGCGAAGTTGTGATTGGTAAACCTTTAGTTATTGGTGCAACAGTAACTGGTAAAGTAGTTTCTCATGGTAAAGGTAAAAAGATTTTTGTTTTCAAATATAAAGCAAAATCTAACTACCGCAGACGTCAAGGTCATCGTCAGCCATATACTAAAGTTTTAATTGAAAAGATTGAAGCATAAGTATGATCAAAATAGAGATTGTTCGTAATTCCAATCAGGCTATTGTAAGCTTTAGTGTTAAGGGACATGCTAATACTGCTCCTCACGGACAGGATATAGTATGTGCTGGTATATCCGCATTAACCCAAACAGCAGTCCTTGGAATGGATCGACAGTTGAAAAGAAAAGTTCAGGTTAAGGTTGATCATGGTCATCTTGCCATGGACTTGTTAGATAATCCGGATGCATTAACGGATGCAATTCTGGAAACCATGTTAATTGGTTTGACAGAGATAGGGAATCAGAATCCCAAAAGTGTTCGTATTTTAGAACGCAGGAGGTGAAGCACGGATGTTTAATTTTAATTTACAATTATTTGCCCATAAAAAAGGTGTAGGTAGTACTCGTAATGGTCGTGACAGTGAATCAAAACGCCTTGGCGTTAAGCGTCATGCAGGCCAAGTAGTAACTGCTGGTAGCATTTTGGTTCGCCAAAGAGGTACTCATTTCCATACTGGTCAAAACGTTGGTATTGGTAGTGATGATACTTTATATGCAAAAATTGCTGGACGTGTCGCTTTTGAACGCAAAGGCCGCAATGATCGTCAAGTAAGCGTATATGCAATTGAAGATGCTATCTAAGATAGACGCCTGCGGCTGAGTTAGCCGCAGGTATTATTTTTTTGCGGAATCAGAAAGTATGACACTTTCTTGATTCCAAGCAAGGGCAACTAAGGCTTGGCCGAGGCCAAGTTTTCTATGGCGGTAAAACGTTGAAGAGTAGAGACGCATAGAACACAGAGAAAAGGCAAGTATAACCCTCTGCGCTCTTTGGGTCTCTACTGTTTTTACAAGGAAAGTAGTATTTTTGCTAATCATTTCTAAAAAAACTATAAAAGCAGGCCAAAGTATTGTATAATTATAGGTAATTTTATAGGATGGTCCATAGGAAGGAATGATTAGAAGATGAAAGAACATGAAGTGGCTGCGGAAAGTGTTCATTTACTTAAAATACAACGGCATGATTTCATAAATCATTTGCAGGTGATTCATACCTTGCTCCAACTGGGGCGCACCGAAAAGGCAATTACATATATAGAAGAATTATCGAAAGACGCAAACCTTATTTCGACTCTTCTTCAGACATATGAAGAAGAGAGTGTAACTATAAAGGCGTAAGGAATGCTAAAACAGTATGTTTTGCCGACACAAAGGGTGTAAAAAAAACGATAATGGTATATATTACGGATAGAATAAATATTTTTATAGGTTGATAACCTAAAGGGGTTTTACAGATGTTTATTGATAGAGCAAGAATACACGTAGTATCCGGTAATGGCGGTAATGGCATGTCTAGCTGGCGCCGGGAAAAATTTGTGCCAAGAGGCGGACCAAGTGGTGGTGATGGTGGACGTGGCGGCGATGTTGTTTTAATCGTTGACGCTAATATTAATACCTTAATCGATTTTCGTTATAAGCGGAAATTTGTTGCCAATAATGGTGTAAATGGTCAAACCAAGAATATGCATGGTCAAAATGCGGAAGTTACTTATATTAAAGTACCAGCGGGCACCTTAGTAAAAGATGCTGAAACAGGCGCTGTTATTGCAGATCTTACGAAAGTTGGTCAACAGGCCGTTCTAGTAAAAGGCGGTCGAGGCGGTCGGGGGAATGCTAGGTTTGTGAATAGCGTAAATCGTGCCCCTACTTTTTCCGAAAATGGTGCACCAGGAGCAGAACGCATTTTACTATTGGAACTAAAATTATTGGCGGATATTGGTTTAGTAGGATATCCAAGTGTTGGGAAGTCGAGTATTATTTCCCGCGTATCGGCAGCAAAACCAGATATTGCAGCCTATCATTTTACTACCTTAACACCAGTCCTTGGTGTGGTAAGCCTTGATGAGGGACATAGCTTTGTTATTGCGGATATTCCAGGTCTGATTGAAGGGGCTCATGAAGGGGTAGGGCTTGGCCATGATTTCCTTCGCCATATCGAGCGGACTAAAATTATTATTCATGTACTTGATGTATCCGGCCTAGAAGGTCGTGACCCTATTGAGGATTATGATAAGATTAATACAGAGCTTAAACTTTATAACGAGCGTTTATCTACACGGCCACAGATTGTTGTTGCCAACAAAATGGATCTTGTGGAATCCCAGGAAAATTTACCACGGGTAGTGGAACATATGGAGAAGCTTGGAATTACAGTGTATCCAGTATCAGCTGCGACAGGTGAAGGTTTGCCCTTATTAATGAAAGTAGCATCTGAGATGTTAAAAGAACATGTGGAAGAACCAGAAGAAACAGATGATACTATTGTCTATGAAGCCAAGCCCGAAGTTGAATTTACCGTTAGTCATGATATTGATGGTGCCTATTTAGTGCGTGGTCGTGGCATTGAAAGATTAGTGGCTATGACTAATTTTGACAATGATGAAGGCGTGCGCCGTTTCCAACAGATATTCCGTCAACGGGGTATTGAAGAGGTGCTTAAAGAACGAGGCATTCAAGAAGGGGATACGGTACGCATTGGTGAAATGGAATTTGAATTTAAATTATAGAGGGGTAATTAATAAGTGGAAGATATAACGTTAACAGGAAAACAAAAAAGCTATTTACGGTCGCTCGGCAGTACGATGGATCCCATTGTGCAAATTGGCAAAACCGGTATATCCGATACCTTGCTTACTAGCGCAAAAGAGGCTTTGGTAGCTAGAGAGTTAATTAAGGTAAAAGTACTGCAAAATTGTGAAGAAGATCCAAAAGCAGCCCTTACAGAACTGGCAGCTGCGGCGGATGCTGCCCTAGTACAGGTAATTGGACGCAATGGACTACTATATAAACGCAATCGAGATCCAGAAAAGAAGAAGAAGATAGAATTACCTTAATAGTGGTGGTGGAGAAGAATGTCTACGCGTGAGAACTTGACCCAAGCAAAACGTATTGTTGTCAAAGTGGGAACAAGTACACTAACCCATAGTACTGGCAAATTAAATCTAGAGCGTATTGAAAGATTAGTGAGTGAGCTTGCTGAATTTGCCAAACAAGGCAAGGAAGTCATCTTAGTGACTTCAGGAGCGGTGGGTGCTGGTATGGAATTATTAGGACTTACGGAAAAACCAAAAACCATACCAGAAAAACAAGCTGCCGCTGCTGTTGGGCAAGGCGTGCTCATGCATACCTACGAGAAGTTCTTTAGTGAGCATGGTCAAATCGTAGCCCAAGTACTGCTTACTCGAGAAGATTCCGTCAAACGTTCTCGCTATACCAATTGTCGGAATACCCTTTTGACATTGATTGATATGGGTGTTATTCCAATTATTAATGAAAATGATGCAGTTGCTGTAGATGAACTTAAAATCGGGGATAATGATACCCTATCCGCGATGGTTGCGAGCATTGTAGACGCAGATGTGCTTATTATATTATCAGATGTAGAAGGTGTTTATACCGATAACCCCCAATCCAATCCAGAGGCAAAACTGATTGGAGAGATTATGGATATTACACCTGAAATGGAAGCTTTAGCCGGTGGACCGGGAACAAAGCGGGGGACTGGTGGAATGTATACCAAGATTCAAGCTGGGAAAATTGCTGTAAATTCCGGCGTATCCATGGTCATTGCCACGGGACTACGGGATGGTGTTTTGCAGGATATTCTCACAGGAGAACAGGTGGGCACTGTATTTTTATCAAAAGAAAACCGTCTACAAGTACGCAAACGCTGGCTTGCTTTTGGCGCTCGTACCCATGGGGTAATTACCATTGATAAAGGCTGCGAAAAGGCTATCTTATCAGGTGGATCAAGTCTCTTAGCCACTGGAATTACAGCAGTAGATGGAGATTTTGAACATGGTAACACCATTAGTGTCGTTACTTTGGAAGGCCGAGAAATTGCACGAGGCATTGCCAACTATAATGGAGAAGATGCTAGAAAAATTATTGGTGTTCATACCAATGGACTTGTTAAAATACTAGGATCAAAACCATATGATGAAGTGATTCATAGAGATAATATGGTTTTGCTGGTATGATTTTTATATCAGGGCTTTGAAAAATGATAGATACTGGATTCCTTAACTGGAATTCAGTATCTATTTTTATACCCAGCTATTAATGAGTCGCACAGGAGATGCAAGGATCAAAGGAGCGAATAATCCGACCAGGTATAATATATTTAAAATCCGGTGTGGGTAAATAAGTATTAACGAGTGCCATTTCTACAGGACCGCGATTGCGATATTCATCTTTAGGAGAAAAATTCCACCCTGTGGGCGTTATAATATCATACAGGGCTACTTCTTCATTCGTTATAAGTGCACTATGAAGTAAGGGGCCGCGCATCGCATCCATGACGGCGATGGCCTGATTGGATAGAAGTTGGCTTTTTTGTTTTATGGGAGGTAGGCCAGGCGTTACTTTTTTTAGCCATTCTTCCATTAATTCTGTTAGCAAGAGGGTTTCAATCGAACGAGCAATGATGCGGTCCATAGTGGATGTACCACCAGTATAATGACCATTAATTTTCATGCGCGCTAGTGGACCTCCTTCAAAATGTTTACCTTGGTACAAGACTGCTTTCGTCCAGGTATAAGCACCTAGCTTATGAGGGGCGGGTTCTATTTCCTCCATATTTTTTTTGCGCTGAAACCAGGCATGGGCAATGTCTTCTTGTATAAGATCTAACCTTGGCTCTGTTAGGGTATTGTTTTCTAAGACCCCTTTTTTAAAAAGTGATGTATCGTTTTTCTCTCCAAATTTAAATAAGCCAAAAGATAAAAAGCGACCAGCGGTTTCGCCAATATGAAAATAATCATTATAACGATTCGCAATTACATTGGTATCGGCCATCATACAGCGTTCTACAAAATCACGAATTTCTTTAAGGAGGGCAAGAGCTTGTAAGATTTTATCCGTTGTAGGTGTAGCAGCTACGCCTCCATGCACAAAGCTATGTTGATGGGGAGCCTTTCCGCCAAAGAGCGCTAAGATTTGATGACTTTGTTCAGAAGCTTTTACTGCTCGAAGATAGTTGTTTGCTAAGCGGCGGTTTTCTTCTTCACCAAGACGGCAATCGATACAGTTTTGCCCCAAGAATGGAGGCTGCTCAGGCATAATAACATAATCGGGTAATTCGAAGAAGTAGAAATGCCTAATATGGTTCTGTAGGAAGTCGGCTGCGAGCATAATATTTCGTATGTACTGAGCATTTTCCTCGATATCATTATCATAGAGCTGATCAAGTAGGTAACTGGCAATGGCTCCATGGGCCGTTGAACAGATACCACAAATACGTTGCGTTAAATAAACAGCATCGGTTACATGACGATTGCGCATGATATATTCATAGCCTCGAAACATAGTGCAGCAGACATCGGCTTCGCAAATATAAGTATTATCTACGATCAGTTCTACGGACAGTAGACCGCTTATTCGAGTTACGGGACTAAAGATTATCTTATGTTGGCTCATTCTTTATCTTCTCCTTTACCACTCTCAGATGCGCTCTCGGGGCTAGACTGCTTCTGGATACTTTTCTCAGGTAAAGGTTTAAAAAAGGGGGCTGAAGCATCTGGAAAGTCTTGGTTAGTACAGCCAATACAAGGTGTATTTACTTTCACAGGCCAGCTAACGTGATTAATCCACTGGCGATAGGGGCAGTCTGATCCTGTTCGAGGGCCAATGCAGCCTTGAGAAAACATACACTCCACATCACCTAACTTTTTAGCAAAAACATCGTTATCAAAATAAGAACGCCTTTGACAGTGGCGATGAACGGTATTACCATAAAAAAGTTTGGGTCTGCCTAGGTTATCAAGTTCTGGTTTCCCATACATGAGTAAATGAGCGAGCGTTCCAACTAGCCAATCAGGGTTCACGGGACAACCGCTTACGTTAATAACTTCTTGTTTTAGCACTTTACTTACCCCGACAGAGCCAGTTGTATTTGGAGCTGCAGAGGATGCACCTCCAAAGCTAGCACAAGTTCCTGCTGCAACTACATACTGCGCCAACCTACCCAGGTTCGTAACAGCATCGAGTGCAGTAATATTACCAGTGTTAGTTCGTGCAATCACGTTATAAATACCCTTGTCTTTGGTTGGAATAGCACCTTCTACAATGAGTACAAATTTTCCTTGGAACTCTTTTGCGGATTTAAAGAGTAAGTTAAGAGCATCTGTTCCTTGTGCTGCCATAAAAGTATTACTATATAAAAGGTCAATCATATCCGTAAAGACTTGCTGCAAATAAGGGTATGTGGTATTCATGAAAGCGATGTTGTTATCACCGCTATCACTTGTTTCTAACCATATAACAGGAAGTTTTCCTTTGCTCGATTGATCTAAAAATGTATGGATACAAGGTATAAGTTTGGCCGATAGACTATAATCCTTTTCAAGCTTATATTGCTCGCACAATGTAAGAAAATCAGTGTGTTTCATAGGGTTCCTCAATTCTTGTTTTTATCATAATATGCTAAAAGACTGTAGCTAAGTACACAATGTAACTACTTTTTGCGGAAGTACTTTATAATAGTACTAAGGGGCAATGATAAAAAACTAGCAAAAATAAACATTAAAGAGTATAATTAAAACTAATTTTAATTAAATTTGCAAGATGGCTTTGTTATAGGATAAGGTCGTTTTAAACAGACACGATAGAGGGGAGAACAACGTATGGAATATCTATCTGAATTAACGGCGAAAGGCAAAAGTGCTCAACAGGCTGGGCGAAAACTAGCGGCATTAGCAACAAGCATCAAAAATCAGGCACTGATTAGTATGGCAGAAGCCTTGGTACAAGAAACACCAAGTATTTTAATTGCTAATGCTATAGATGTGGAAAAAGGTAGAGAAAAGGGGCTATCCGAACCGCTTCTTGATCGTTTAACCCTAACGGAAAGTAGAATTGAGGCCATGGCAGAAGGTCTAAGACAGATTGCTGCATTACCGGATCCCATTGGAGAAGTACTTAGCACTTCAGAACAACCCAATGGCCTTATTATAAAAAAGGTTCGTGTACCTTTAGGTGTAATTGGTATTATCTATGAGTCTAGACCTAACGTAACGGTTGACGCCACTGGGCTTTGCTTAAAGGCTGGTAATGCCGTGATATTACGGGGTGGGTCAGAAGCCATTCACTCTAATATCGCTATCATGAAGGTCATTGCAAAGGCCGCTTATCAAGCTGGGATTCCAGTGGGAGCTCTTGAACTTATTGAGACCACGGATCGCCAGGCTGTAAATGCCATGCTCAAGCTCAATCAATACCTTGATGTGATTATTCCCAGAGGCGGCGCTGGTCTTATTAAAACCGTCGTTGAAAATAGCACAGTGCCAGTCATTGAGACGGGTACAGGCATTTGCCATACTTTTATTGATGAATCAGCGGATCTCGAAATGGCGCAAGGGATTGCTTTTAATGCCAAAGTATCTCGCCCTGGTGTTTGTAATTCCATGGAGACACTCTTGGTACACCAAAAGGTTGCTCAGGAGTTTCTGCCAGGGATGCTTACTAAGTTTCAGCAAGCTGGGGTGGAACTGCGGGGTTGTCCTGAAACTATGAAATATCACTCCGCTGTAAAACTAGCTAGTGAGGAAGATTGGGCCACGGAATATTTAGATTTTATTTTATCGGTTAAAGTCGTCGCCAATCTTGAGGACGCGATTGAACATATTAATCAATATAGCACTCGTCATTCGGAAGCTATTATTACCAACAATGTTGAGCATGGAGCTCAGTTTCAGCAGGAAGTAGATGCTGCTGCTGTGTACGTGAATGCTTCTACGCGGTTTACGGATGGTTTTGAATTTGGCTTTGGTGCGGAAATCGGTATTAGCACCCAAAAACTTCATGCCCGCGGGCCTATGGGGTTAGTAGAACTTACAAGTATAAAATATCTTATTGCAGGTAATGGTCAAATAAGATAATAAAATGAGAGTGCCTCTTTATCAGTAGAATTTGCTGATGAGGAGGCCTTTTATTATCTTTTTTAGTAGGAGCTTTTCACAAAAATCCTTATTTCTACATATAGTAAAGTACATCTTTAACTAGAGTCTTGCTATATAAAGAAAAAAGAAGCCATATATAAAAGGAGTTGGCAAATGATGAGTAACCAGGATGATACTTATAGCTGGCCTCTTGGTGTGCAAGAACTTACATGGGCCATGCGTCATGGGAAAAAGATTGACGGTTTAGAAAATATAATGTTATCAAACCAGCCAACTGTGATTGCGGAAAAGAAAATGGAAAATAATAAAGAAACTACTTCCCTACATAATGATATATTAGAACAACAAATAGAAAAATTAGAGAAAATCATGACTCGAGAAATTGCATCACTTAAGAACGAATTTGCAATGGTTGTCGAAACTCAATTAAATAGTTTTTTCCCGGCAATAAAGGAACAACTGCAGGAAAATGAAAGGGCCTTAAGGGAAGAGGTATCAAAATTAACATCTCAATTGACCGAATTGCAGCAATTACAATGTAGTAACGAGAAGGAGATTGACACTGATTGGTATAAAAAAGTGGAAGAAAAGCAAACAAAATTAGCCGAAGATATGGATTATATACAGTATATTATGGAAGACATTGCAACTCGTCCCCCAAGTATTGAAGCGCAACAAAAACTAAGAGAAAGCTTTTTTATTCGTGAAATAACAGCTGTAAAAAGAGAGATAGCATTCTTGTGCCAAGCGTGGAAATCTCAGGGAATCTATCTAGGCAGTGACGACCAGATCAAGGTATATAAGAGGAGGCAGAAAAGAAGGTAGTAAAGTAATAATTTGCTTTAAGAATAAGTACCTCTTACTTTAATGTTAAAGAAAAACAACAAAGTAAGGGGTACATTTATTAGTAAGTATCTCATCTTTATAATTGCTTATATGCACTAAAAGAGAAGCACCCATTCCGTAAAGAAGGGTGCCTTAAAAATTAAATGTTCTTTTGTTTCATCATTATGGAATAGTAAATAAGATGGTGGCCGCTGCGCCGCCTGCAAAGGCTCCGCCGCCGGTGGTAATTCTAACTGATATTAGATTACATGGGCTGACAGCAAGGGTAGCAGGAGGTGAAGATGCACAACAATTTGGAGGATTTGGCCCAGTTATCGTTGCAATAATACCTGTAGCTGTCGAAGTAACGCCGCAATCTGTGCTTAGATATATTTCAGCCGTTGCATTAACACCCGCGCCTAATGCATTGTTGCGAATGTTAAAAACTAAACCTGTGATTGTTGTAGCCTGGGGTATGACTAAGCTATTTCTTATAAATTTTGCAGATGAGGTGCCTAGTCCTAGGAAATCATTAGGGGAAATAGATTGGTCTGCACCTAAATAAATCGTACTTCCTCCTGGACCAGTAGCGCCGGTTGCGCCAGCACCAGTAGCACCAGTAGCACCAGTAGCACCAGTAGCACCAGTGGCTCCAGTAGCACCAGTAGCACCAGTGGCTCCAGTAGCTCCAGTAGCTCCAGTCGCTCCAGTAGCGCCAGTAGCACCAGTAGCACCAGTAGCACCAGTGGCTCCAGTAGCTCCAGTAGCTCCAGTCGCTCCAGTAGCGCCAGTAGCACCAGTAGCACCAGTAGCACCAGTGGCTCCAGTAGCTCCAGTAGCTCCAGTCGCTC
>JAPUES010000075.1 GCA_027492445.1 Sporomusaceae bacterium
CGATAGCAAACCGACAGCCCTAGTCCGGTTCCTGTGTCCTTAGTTGTTACAAACGGTATCCCGAGCCTATCCATAACCTGCGCCGGTATACCTGTTCCCATATCGCGAATCGATAATACTATCTTTTCCCCATCCCAACAGGTTTTTATGGTTACTTTACCACTCTGCTTCATGGCTTCTAGGCCATTTCGTACTAGATTGTGCAGCATTTGACGAAACTCTCTTTCATCAATCCGAATATCCGGCACTTCCTTCAGCTGCAATTCTATCTCGTGTCCCATACGGAAGGCCTCAGCTTGTAGCAGTGGAAACAGGGTTTGTATAATGCTATTAACATCGTTTGGTTTCATGTCAATCGCTTTATTTTTGGCAAGGGACAAAAATTCAGAAATGATTAAGTTAGCCCGGTCTAGTTCTTCAATCATAACTTCCAATTGCCCGCAATATTGGCTAAAGGTGTTTTTACGTTGGAATAACTGCAAGTAACCGCGTACAGTGGTCATGGGGTTTCGTATTTCATGGCCAATGCCAGCAGCCATCTCGCCCACAATGTTCAGTCGATCTAAGCGAGACAAATCGGCCTCTACGAGGCGCTGATCCGTTACATCTATTAAGGTAGATAGGTAGAGCTTTTCCTCATCACTTCCCAAAGCAACAATAGAGCAGAGAGCTTGACGAGTCTCACCGGCTTTTGTGACATAGTCCTGTTCACCAACTACGAAACCTTTTTCGCTTAATTTACAATATTTTTCTTGGAACATCAGAGTACGCGAGTCTACTAAACCTAAACTTAAAGTATCCTGCCCAATTGCTTCCTCTCGGCTATAGCCCATCATCTGTTCCCAGGCAGAATTAACATCAATGTAGGTCCAATCTACTGATTTAACAACTGCCATTGCTGCAATATTATGATAGAATAAGGTTTCAAATTTTTTCTCCTTTTTCTTCAGCTCCGCTTTATATTTCCTTTTCTCAGTAACATTACGAACACTGATGCCTATACCATCTCCCACTTTAAACACTTTCATTTCATATATATAGCTAAGATTCACATCTTTCTGGTCACAATAATGTACGTTGTTATTAGAATAGGATTCACCCGTTTCGCAGACATATTTATATCTATTAAATAGTTCTCCTTTCATTCCACTCCATACTGCAAGCATGTGTTTGCCAACCAGTTCTTCCGGAGTCTTCCCCATTGCCTGACAGGTGGTTTTGTTAGCAAATTCGCAAATAAAATCAATAATGATTCCTTGTTCGTCCCTCACTGGTGAAAATAAAACTAGCCTACCAAGCATATTATCCACACAATTCTTAAAGTGCTCTTCCTGCTCACTTAGCAGCTTTTTAGCCTCCTTTAATTCTTCTACCAGCTGTTCTTTTGTCATAATATTCAATTGCTGCATCCTTATCGACTCCTTGAAATTCCATGAATAAGATAACTATGTAAATTCCAACATATAACCACTCTTATTATTTACCATAAAAATACAAATTCCTGCTTGTCATCACTTTTTTCTTATTATAAATAAATTTATTCATTTTAAAAGCTATCTACTCATATGATAAGCCCGCTATTGCAGTTCAATAGCGGGCTTATCGATTTATTTGTTTAATTTATGGTCCGGTCATTTACATTACTCGTTTCACAGTTAGCTTCCTCTGCGTACTTACAAATCATGTCCATTACCTGCCTGATAGTAATAGGCTTAAGCCCAATTACCACATCGGAAATATACTCTTTTCCTACTAATGCCTCTTCAAAGTAAGGTCTACCAATCATTGACGGATATTTATTACAATAACTTATTATGTTTAAATACCTTTCGTAAAAAGCTTAGAGGCATATTCCCCGCTTCCAAAAATATTTTATGAAATACTTGATCTAACGCTAGGCCCGCAAGTTTACCTTGTTGCGCTGCGGCTAAGTCCTTTTTTAGTTCCCACACCAGTTGATTCCCCGTAAGGTAACATAAGGGATAAGAACGTTCTTGAGAATACCAATTCAATTCAGCCTCCACTCTCCCCTTGGTAAACCCAGTAACCTTCTGCAGTAAATTTCCTGCATTAATAAATGGATCCTCTGAGGATAGGTCGATAGGAATCCCCACTGCAAGATATTTTTTATCACCGGTCATAAAGTACAAATCAATAGCAACACGAGCACCAATACGGCAAATATCTCGTTTTGCCGAAAAACGTGCTTCATCCGTCAGTTCTCCCATATATCCCATATCCAGCATATAGTCTTCTAGCATAGTGGTCCAGCCTTCGGCTTGTTCCATGGCATTGCAATGTCTTCTAACAATAGATGGATGATTGGTAGCAGTCGCCAGCTGCAAATGATGACCTGGAATACCCTCGTGAATCATCATGGAAGGGATAGATAGCTCCGTGTGTTCATCTAGTAATTCTTCACTTAATGTTAAATAAACAATACTTGTTTTAATGCCACTTCTAAAAGGAGGAGGCGAAACCATCGCACCAGCAGGAATGGAGGGCGTCATAAAAGCAGGTGTCTGCATAATCAACATTTTTTGTTCTGGGAAAATAGGAAACAGCCCTTTTTCCTCAATAAAGCTTAGGATTTTTGCTCTTTCTCTTTCATAGCGGGTGATAATATCTTCGAGTCTACCAGTTTCCTTGCACTCTACTTGATACCTATGATTTAAGAATTTTTGCAATTCTTCCACTGTCGTAGTTAGCGGCAATTGATACTTCGCCACGAGTTTTTGTTGGAGCGTAGTTATTTCCCCGGAAATGTTTTGCAAAAACTTTTGGGCCATCGTATGAAGTTCTTCTAAGGATTGATCAATTCCCCGTAATGCAACTAGCTTTCTTG
>JAPUES010000076.1 GCA_027492445.1 Sporomusaceae bacterium
ACCACCCATTCCTGCTCCATCCACCATGATAGGGTTCAAACTAACCACAGTTGGTACACCAGAAGCTCTCGTCGTTTCCGCCACAAATTTCATCATGATTACCGGGCCAATTGCCACAACAAGACTGATTGTTTTATCGGAATCCAGTAATTCTTTCAGTGGCTGGGTTACCAAAGCTTTTAATCCTTTTGAGCCATCATCGGTAGTAATAATAAGCTGATCACTAACCGCCGCCATCTCTTGTTCATAGATTAAGATATCTTCAGAGCGCGCGCCAATAATAGATATTACTTCGTTGCCAGCTTCTTTCATACCCCGGGCAATAGGATATACTGGCGCAATACCAATCCCGCCACCTACGCAAACTACTGTACCAAGTTTTTCAATATGAGTTGGTTTACCAAGAGGTCCAACCAAATCTAATATTTCATCCTGTTCATTTAACAGACCTAATTCCGTTGTAGATGCTCCTACTTCTTGAAAGATAATGGTGATTGTACCCTTTTCTCGGTTAAAATCCGCTATTGTCAACGGAATTCTTTCCCCATCTTCATTTATGCGCAAAATAACAAACTGTCCAGGTTGTGCTTTTTTAGCAATGAGGGGTGCTTCCACCTCAAATAGTTGGACGCTTGGTGCTAATTGTTGTTTAACAAGAATTTTATACATAAAAACCTCCTAACAATGGGCGCAGCAGACATTACAAGTCTCTACTTGCCCTTCCAGTATTAATTATTAAAATAATCCACTAATTTTACCTGTATTATCAATATCCATACGCTCAGCTGCAGGCTCTTTAGGAAGGCCTGGCATGGTCATAATATCTCCTGTAAGAGCTACTAAAAATCCAGCACCTGCCGCTACTCTAACCTCACGCACAGTAATACTAAAATCCTTAGGACGTCCTAGTTTCGTCATATCATCACTTAAGGAATATTGGGTTTTCGCCATACAAATGGGTGTTTTATCAAAGCCGAGAGCTGTTAATTCAGCAATCGCCTTTTGGGCCTGCTGCGTAAAATTCACACCGTCTGCTCCATATATTTCTGTCGCAATGGCTGTAATTTTTTCTTCAATAGATTGGTTTTCATCATAGATAAAGTTAAAATTACTCGGTTTATCGCAAGCTGCTAGAACTTTTTCTGCCAATTCTACTCCACCTACGCCCCCTTTAGCCCATACCTCAGACAAGGCAACTTCCGCACCAAGCTCAACACATTTTTCTCTTACAAATTCAAGTTCCTTGCTGGTATCCGTAGGGAAGGCATTAATCGCCACTACCGTTGGCAACCCAAACTTTTGAATATTTTCAATATGCTTCGTAAGGTTCGCCAACCCTTGTTCTAAGGCTGCCATATTTTCTCCCACAAGCTCCGTCTTAGCTACACCACCATGCATTTTTAAAGCCCGCACCGTAGCAACAATTACAACCGCATCTGGTTTTAAACCAGCAAAACGGCATTTAATATTTAAAAATTTCTCGGCACCAAGATCCGCGCCAAAACCTGCTTCCGTTACGCAAATATCTGCTAGTTTTAAAGCAAATTTAGTTGCCATCACACTGTTACAGCCATGAGCAATATTGGCAAAGGGTCCGCCGTGGACAAAAGCAGGGGTATTTTCTAAGGTCTGTACTAAATTGGGTTTAATCGCATCTTTAAATAAGATGGTCAAAGCTCCCGTTACCTTTAGTTCATCGGCAGTAACAATCTTATTATCGTAGGTATAGGCAACGACAATCCGGCCAATACGAACTTTCATATCATCTAAATCTTTAGCTAAGCATAAAATGGCCATCATTTCTGACGCCACAGTAATATCAAAACCACTTTCCCGCGGTACTCCATTTATTTTGCCACCTAGACCACCAATAATAGAGCGAAGAGCCCGATCATTCAAATCAACAACCCGCCGCCATGTAACACGTCGCGGGTCAATACCAAGTGCATTACCATGGTGAAGATGATTATCAATTACGGCCGCTAATAAATTATGAGCCGTCGTAATGGCATGAAAATCTCCCGTAAAATGCAAATTAATATCTTCCATTGGTACAACTTGGGCATAACCTCCGCCAGCCGCACCACCTTTTAAACCAAAACAAGGACCTAGCGATGGTTCCCGTAGAGCAACTACTACCTTTTTTCCCATGCTGTGCAAGGCATCACCAAGACCTACTGTCGTCGTGGTTTTACCTTCTCCTGCCGGGGTAGGGTTGATAGCAGTAACCAATATCAATTTACCATCAGGACGTGATTTGATTGTTTCCCATTTTTCAAGAGATAGCTTTGCCTTGTATTTACCATAAAGTTCTAGGTCATCCTGCGTAATTTGTAGTTCTTCCGCTACTTCAATTACGTGTTTCATGACTGCCCCTTGGGCTATTTCTACATCACTTTTCATACCTATGCCCCCTATTTTACTAAACCAAAGACAATCGTTAAAATAGCATATATTTCAGCATTTCTTTAGCTAGTTTATTCTTTACTATTCTGTTGCAACTTTACAGCGGTAATGGTATTACTGAGTAACATGGCAATGGTTAAAAGACCAACACCACCAGGTACGGGCGTAATCGCACCTGCCACTTCCTTCACTTGTTCAAAGTCAACATCACCCACTAGTTTCTTCTCACCAATGCGATTAATTCCGACATCAATGACTACTGCTCCTGGTTTCACCATCTCTTGGGTGACAAAATTAGCCTTACCAATGGCTACGACCAAAATATCAGCCTGCCGTGTAATACTTGCTAACTCTTTCGTCCGCGAATGACAAATGGTAACAGTAGCATGACGTGACAATAGCAAATTAGCCATAGGTTTACCAACGATATTACTGCGCCCAATAATTACAGCATGTTTACCTGCTATTTCAATATCCGCGAGCTCCAACATTTTTATACAGCCAAAAGGGGTACATGGTAACAGGTGTTCTTCACCGATTGCCAATTTTCCTACATTAATAGGATGAAAGCCATCTACATCTTTAGCAGGGTCAATAGCATTTAAAAACTCTGTTTCATAATTCTTTAAATGCTCGGGCACTGGGAGTTGCAATAGGATTCCATGAATAGCAGCATTCTCATTTAACGCTTTAATTTCCCTTAAAAGTTCTTCTTTTGTAATATGTTCTGGAAGCCTTAATACTTTTGAATAAATACCAATCTCCGCGCAGGCTTTGTCTTTATTGGCTACATAAACCTTCGAAGCAGGATTTTCACCAACAATAAGAACTGCTAGGCCTGGGGTAATACCATGTATATTCTGTAAGATTTCCACTTCACTTTTAACACTATCTTTAATTTGTGCGGCAAAAACTTTGCCTTCTAAAATTCTAGCTGACATCTTTATACCTCCGCATTATGTGTCCCCATCTATAAAAGGGAGAAATGATTTATAATACCATACTCATAAAAGTAAACACTAATAAGGCAATACTTACGAGCCCATTGCGCATAAAATAAGCTTGGGTAACCTGCTGAAAATTGTCGATGTTAATAATAGAATGTTGGTATACTAACACGATTGCTGCCAGTAAGACTCCCCCATAATATAGCCACTGCATATGCATAAGTTGTCCTACTGCAAAAAAACCAATAATGCTAATAATATGCATCGCCTTCGCAATCATCATACCACCTTCTAACCCAAATCGAACCGGTATGGAGTGTAGTCCATGAGCTTTATCAAAAACAATATCCTGAGAACCATAAATAATATCAAAACCAGCAATCCATACACCAACGGATAGCCCTAGTATAACAATCGGTAAAATAACCTGCCCTTGAATTGCTACCCAAGCACCAATCGGCGCTAACGCTAAAGCAAAACCTAGTACTAAGTGGCAAGTCCAGGAAAAGCGTTTCATATAAGGATATACAGCAAAAGGAATAACAACTAAGGGAGCTAATTTTAAACATACAGGATGTAAATTAGCTGCCGCCAAAAAGAATACTCCTAAACTGACGCAAGTAAGTACTACTGCCTCCCAAGGTTTTACTTCTCCAGTAACCATGGGGCGATTGGTAAACCTAGGATGCAAGCGGTCATACTTTAAGTCAATAAAATTATTTAATGCCATCGCTGCACTGCGTGCTCCGACCATGGCCAGGGTAATCCAAAATAAATCCGTTCCTTTGGGTATACCATCAGCCGCCAGCATTGCTCCAATATAGGCAAAAGGCAAGGCAAAAATAGCATGAGATAAGGCTATATTATTGATATGTGCTTTTAACTTACTCAAGGCCCAAACCCTTCCATTTCTTGTCAACCATGGTTTTTATCTCTGTTGACATTTCAATTTCGTCTGGCCATTCACGAGTATACCCCTCGGCAGGCCATGCCTTTGTAGCATCAATCCCAACCTTCGTCCCCCAATTTGCCATGGGCGAAGAATGGTCTAATACATCAAGAGGTCCATCTACCATAACAATATCCCGGCGAGCATCAATATTATTATAAACACGCCACCATACTTCATTCATATCTTGTACATTGACATGTTCATCTACAACAATAATCATCTTTGTAAACATCATTTGTCCCATACCCCATATGGCATGCATGACTTTTTTAGCTTGCTGGGGATAGGTCTTTTTAATAGAAACAACAGCGCAATTATGAAATACACCTTCAAGAGGTAAATTAATATCTAAAATCTCTGGTAAGCTCATTTGTAATACTGGTAAGAAAATACGTTCTGTAGCTTTGGCTAAAAAACAATCTTCCATAGGTGGCTTACCAACAATCGTGGATGCATAGATAGGATCCTTCCGGTGGGTTATACAAGTAATATGAAACACAGGATAATCATCTGCTAAGGAATAATAGCCCGTATGATCACCAAAAGGTCCTTCCCTGCGCAGTTCATCCATCATGACATAACCCTCTAGAATAATTTCTGCATGGGCTGGTACTTCCACATCTACCGTTTCACACTTTACAAGTTCTACGGATTTCTTGCGCAAAAATCCAGCAAAGACCATTTCATCAATGTCTTTTGGTAATGGCGCTGTTGCTGCATAGGTAACAACAGGATCTGTTCCAATGGCTACCGCCACTTCAATTCGATCCTTGCCCATCGCCTGATGAGCACGGTAATTTTCCGCCCCATTTTTATGAATATGCCAATGCATTCCTGTCGTTTGTCCATCATATACTTGTAAGCGATACATACCTACATTCCGTTTACCATTTAAAGGATTTTTAGTAAATACCAAAGGTAGGGTTATAAACTTCCCAGCATCCCCTGGCCAACATTGTAAAATTGGGAATTTATCTAAAGAAGGTTGGTCTTTAATAATTACCTCTTTGCAAGGAGCATTTTTTACATATTTAGGGAAATTAATGGCCCGTTTTGCCATAGGAATAATCTTAAGTAAATCCATTTTATTCTGCATGGAAATATAAGGTATTGCAAAAATTCCTTTTAATTCCGCAGCAATATCGTCAATCTTATCTACGCCAAAGGCCAAAGCCATGCGCTCCATACTACCAAAGGCATTCATAAGCACGGGAACATCATAACCTTTGACATTTTCAAATAGCAAGGCTACATTTTTGTCTCCAGATAACTTAGAAACCCGGTCCGTAATCTCTGTAATTTCAAGTTCGCAGTCCACCTGTTCCTTGATACGTTTTAACCAACCTCGTTCTTCTAAAGCGCGAATAAATTCTCGCAAATCATTAAATGCCATATATATAACTCCCTTTCCTTGACTGGCAGCATTATTATTTTTTTAAAATATATTTTACGATTAATCGACTGGCTTCATACATTACTAGTATCGGCACCGCAACCATGGTTTGTGAAAAAACATCTGGTGTTGGAGAAATAATAGCACCTACAACAAAGGACAATACCCATAGATGCTTTCGTTTGGAAGTCAAAAACTCCGAACTAATAATCCCGAGTTTAGCCATCACTATAATAAATAAAGGCAGTTCAAAAATAAAACCAAAGGGTAATAAAAAAGAAATCACAAAGGATAAATACTGTCCTAAGGATAACATGGGTTGAAGATTATCAGTGGCAAAACCCATAAAAAACCGAATTCCGGCTGGCAAAACCAATGTATATGAAAAAGCCAACCCTAGAAAAAATAGTACCACCGATGAAGGTACTAAGATAAAGGATGCCATGCGTTCTTTGTTACTCAATGCTGGTAAAATAAAGGCCCAAATCTGATAAAGAACAATCGGCAATGCCAACAAAAAACCAGTGAAAAAAGATACTCGTAAATATGTGAAAAAAGCTTCTGCCGGACTCATGTAATATAACTTACCAGCAGGAGCCGTAATATATTGTACTAATTCTGAAGCATAAAAATAACTAATGGTACTACCCACTACCACCGCAACAATGGCAATTAATAATCGTTTCCTGAATTCCTGAAGATGATCAACTAACGACATTTGTGGGTCAAGATCTTCTTTTCCCAATTGATCATCCTCTTCTTGATTGTGATTTATTATTTCGGTCATTGAGTATTCCTCACTTTTTTTCTTCAGGATTTTGCTCAACTTTTACCGACTCATTTTTATTTGCCTCACCACTAGTAGCTCTTTTAAATTCTTGGATTCCTTTTCCTAAGGCTTTACCTACTTCAGGCAACTTTCCAGGACCAAAAACCACTAGTGCAATTACTAACACTAAGGCTAATTCAGGCATACTAAAATTAAACATATAAAAAACTCCTCTCTATAAATTAACCCTTTTATTATACATAATTTTTTTACTTAAGAAAAGAAATGTCTTCTGATTTTAATATTGACGTAAACCTACAAAATCCGCAACGGCTGTAAATGCTTCTCTGCTTTCTGTATCAACAGAAGTAGGGATAATAGTACGTGCCTTCTTTAAGTAGTCAGCAACACGACTATAACAATACTCGATTGCTTCCGTTTCATGTATGATAGCCAAGCCACGTTTAATTGTTTCCTCAGACATATTTGGATTTTTGACAATTTCCCGCAGTTCAGCACTATGAATACTATTCTCTAAGGCATAAATAACAGGAAGAGTGACAATCCCTTGTCGTAAATCATTACCTACGGGTTTACCTAGTTGCTCGGAAGAAGCTGTAATATCCAAAATATCATCAGTAATCTGAAAAGCCATTCCTAAGCAATACCCATATTCACGAAAATCCTGTACTTCTTTTTCAGAAAGATTGGCAGCTAGGGCGCCAAGTTCACAACTTGCCGCAATAAAGTCCGCAGTTTTTTGTGCAATTCTCCCTAAATAATCCTGCTCTACCTGATCCGCATTAAAAGTACTACGATTCTGATTAATTTCACCTTCACACATGGAGCAGATTACATCGGTTAACACTTTTAACATTTGATTACTTACTTTTGTTGCCACCAAGGAAAATGCTTTAGCAAATAAATAATCGCCAATCAATACTGAGGAGTGATTACCCCAGCAGGAATTGGCAGTCGGTCTACCGCGGCGAATGGCAGAATTATCTATGACATCATCATGTACTAATGTTGCCATATGTATTAATTCAATAGCCACGGCCACTGTCATTAATTTTTCCCCATCACAAACTTTATTTTGAGCACACATAAAATATAAGGCAGGTCGCAATCGCTTGCCACCAGCTTCTACTAAGTGTTTACTCATATCAGTTATTAACTTTTCTGGTGAGTGTATTACAGAAATTAACTCTGCTTCTAGCTTTATTAAGTCAGCTTTTACTATCTCAAAAATTGGTTTATTATTCACTATTTTAATCACCTACATGTAAATTCTCTTACTATAATACACCATTAGTTTGCGTTACGTCTATTTTTTTTTCACGACTGGAAACTTATGACTGTTTATTTACTACTCATATCTATAATATTCTCATTCTTGCTATTTATCATTCTCATAATCATCCGATTTTAAGTTTACCGAATGCCCTTTCTTTTTTATAAAAATACTGGGTGGATTTTCTTTTCCACCCAGTAATTATTATTCCCTAGTCTCTACCATGCA
The DNA here is from genome assembly GCA_027492445.1 of Sporomusaceae bacterium. Classification (GTDB taxonomy): domain Bacteria; phylum Bacillota; class Negativicutes; order DSM-13327; family DSM-13327; genus CTSoil-075. Next base: position 7,990 of record JAPUES010000076.1, read on the forward strand.
TTAGGGAATCATCCATGTGAAGTAGTAAGCTTGCAAATATGTCATAATGCCAACAAGGACCGCAAGAATTAAGGAATGTTTTACTGCAAAGTTAAATAAGTCTCCTTCTTTGCCTACGAGTCCAGTAGCAGCTGTCGCTACTGCAATACTTTGGGGAGAAATCATCTTACCAGTAACCCCGCCCGAGGAATTGGCCGCTACCGTCAGAACAGGATCTACACCAACTTGTTCTGCTGTAACGGCTTGCAAATTTCCAAACAAGGCATTGGCTGAAGTATCTGAGCCTGTCAAAAATACACCTACCCACCCTAAGAATGCAGAAAAGAATGGAAAGTAATGGCCTGTCCCTGCCAGCATCAAGCCTAAGGTAGAACTCATACCTGAAAAATTCATGATATAAGCAAGGCCAAGAACACAAGGAATCGTAACAAGGGGTTTCTTTAATTGGCTAAAAGTTTTTGCAAAAATGGAGAAGAATCTCCCTGGTCCAATACCAAGCACGATGGATGTGAGAATGCTAGCAATAAATAAAGAAGTACCTGCGGCACTCAGCCAGTTGACTTTATAAAGTGCTGCCATTGCCGTTGGCACTTTAGCAATGGGTGCTACCTGCATAACCATTTTATCTAATCCAGGCACCAACCATTTAATGGTGACAGCATCTAGCATCGCTGATACTGGTTTTAGTCCCCACAAGATGACCATAACCGTTAAAATAATAAATGGCGACCATGCTTTGATTATCGCGCCAGCAGTTAACCTGGACTTATCAATAGAAATAGTTGGCGGTGCTTCATTGGGAAAACGCCAAACATTTTTAGGTTTCCATACTCTTAGGAAGAGAGTTAATGAAATAATTGCTGCTAAAGAAGATAAAATATCTGGTAATTCTGGTCCAATGTAGTTTGAAGAATACCATTGTAGTAGGGCAAAAGAGACACCAGTTACCAAACAAGCTGGCAATACTTCCTTAGTAGCTTTCCACCCTGACATTAGCATAATTAGCCATATAGGAATAATAAGAGATAAAAAAGGGAGTTGTCTACCAACCATAGCACTAATTTTCATAGTATCAATACCTGTTACTTGTCCGGCAACAATGATAGGTATACCAATACCACCAAAAGCAACCGGTGCAGTATTGGCGATCAAACATAATCCTGCTGCATATAAGGGATTAAAACCAAGGCCTACTAGCATACCTGCTGATATTGCAACAGGTGTTCCAAAGCCTGCAGCACCTTCTAAAAAAGCTCCAAATCCAAAAGCAATTAAAAGAGCTTGTAGGCGACGGTCATCTGTTATCGTGGCTATGGAATCTTTAACAATCTCAAATTGGCCTGTTTCTACTGTTAAGTTATAAATAAAAATCGCCGTCACAACAATCCAAAAGATAGGAAAGATACCATAAACAGCACCCATTGCCGTGGCAGTCAAGGCAATATTCACGGGCATTTGATAGACAAAAATTGCAACTAATACTGCCGAAGTTACAGCTATAGCGCCAGCTATTTGTCCCGGTGTCCGTCGTATCGCCAATAGGTAAAAGATTATAAAAATCGGTATTGCAGCCAAAAGTGATGAGAGAACGAGATTATTCATGGGATTATATATTTGAGTCCATACCATGTAAGTAACACCCCTTTTAATTTTTGGTAACTATTTTGCAATTGTGTAAGGTAACCTATAGACTAGCTTACGAACACATCAACTTGCTGTTTATAGTTTGACCAATATCATCAAATGTATGTTACTTTTTCATCACTACTTATTATTTTTTGCTCAAAAAAAAGTTGCCTACCCGCAAACGGCAGCCAACTTTCTTTCGTTATTTTTTAGTTGTCTTCATCTTTAAAATATTGCATACTATTTTTCTTCCATTCTTTGGTGCTAAATAGCATAATATATTCTTCTAAACTCGCTTGCTTCGCTAATTGACTAGCTAAATCATTACACTGTTCACGGGTATTCCCATGTAGCATGGTATAAAAATTATATGGCCATCCCGGTTGCGTGACCCTAGCATAACAATGAGTAACGACTGCAACCTTGGCAAACATTTCTCCGACCTCTTGAATTCGCTCTTCCGGTACAATCCAAGCACATAGTGCATTCGCAGCATAACCAACTTCCCTATGCCTAAGAACCGCTCCTATTTTGCGGATTTTCCCTGATTTACGGTAGTTATCTAGCCTAATTAAAAGTTCCTCTTCACTTATATTTAGCCTCTCAGCAATTTCACGGTAGGGCTCTGCTACGAGGGGAAAATCTTCTTGCATAATGGCAATAATTTTTTTATCTAATGTATCTAACATTTGTCACCTCCAGTAATGCTTTTACCCTATAGTAAGGTAAATTGCACACTTACCTTAAATTTCTTAGTAGCTGGTAAGTTTATAAGACAAATTACCCCCTCAAGTTTACTAATTTTATGTAAAATCTCCCCTTGCGTAACAAGATTAGGGCTAAATAGCGTAAACCAAAGGTTAAATTTTCCGTCCCTTTCATAATTATGGGTAACACCATAATAGGAATTAATAACAGCAGCAACTTGGGGAATAAATTCTTCTTTCACTTCGAGCGCCACTAATGTACCAATATACCCTAACTTAGTAGAATCAAAAAATGGTCCGATACGGCGAATATAACCTTGCTCCTTTAAAAATTGTAGCCTTTTAATTACAACAGACTCCTCTGTTTCTAATCGTTCAGCTAGAATGGCAAAAGGTCGACTAGCAAGGGGCAAATCTGTCTGCACTATATTCAACAGCCTCTTATCAAAAGCAGTAAGCATATACAACTCCTTTCTTTTTCTCTTATTTTATCCGTTTATTTAGCAGCCAAGATGCCATTACGTTTAAAATACAATGGCGTTCATTGATAGATAACATCTTGGGATATAATTACATAGAAGACTTGGCCTCAGCCAAGCCTTAGTTGCCTTGCTTGGAATGGAAAGTGTTATACTTTCTGATTCCGTTAAAAAGGAGAACAGCCCATGCTGTTCTCCCTGGGGTTTATATTTTATTTTAACAGAATCTGTCCAATTACGTCAAGTAACTGACTACGGCCCAATCCTTTTTCTGATGAATAGGCAATAATATTATCATTTTTCATGCCTAATCCCTTACGGATGGCATTCACATTCTTTTGTATATTCATGCGCGTAAGTTTATCGGCTTTCGTAGCAATCACTTGCACTGGCACATCATTTTCAATTAGCCACTGGTAAGTATTGATATCACTTTCCATGGGGTTATGACGAATATCAACCAACTGACAAGCAAGTTGCAGACGTGGAGATTTTAATAAATATTCTTCAATAAACTTAGCCCATTGCACCCGATTGGACTTTCCGGTACGAGCATAACCATAACCAGGTAAATCTACTAAGAAGAATTCTCGGCGATCTTCTGCACTCATTTTTGCCATTAATCGATAAAAGTTAAGTGTTTGTGTTTTCCCTGGGCTACCACTAGTACGCGCTAACCCATTGCGGCGACATAATGAATTGATTAATGAAGACTTTCCAACATTGGAACGTCCCATAAATGCCACTTCATGCAATTCACCCTCTGGGTACTGGTCAATTCGTACTGCTGAGGCAACATATTGTCCACTTGTAATATTGATATTTAGTATCTCATCACTCATCATTCTTCACCAAAGCTTTTTCAAGCACCTCATCCATATGATCCACTAAAACAAACTCAAGATTTCTTCGTACATTAGCAGGTATTTCATCAATATCTCGTTTATTTTCCTTCGGCATAATTATGGTTTTTATACCAACACGATGGGCTGCCAAAACCTTTTCTTTTATGCCACCTACAGGCAATACTCTACCGCGCAGCGTAATCTCTCCCGTCATAGCTACATCACTGCGCACAGGGATATTCGTCAAAGCAGAAACTACCGCTGTAGACATCGAAATACCTGCTGATGGTCCATCTTTCGGTATTGCCCCTTCTGGCAAGTGAATATGAATATCGGTCTTTTCTTGAAATTCACCATCAATGCCTAGTTCCTCAACTCTAGTACGAATATAGCTAAACCCAGCCTGGGCTGATTCGCGCATAACTTCACCTAGCTGACCAGTAAGAATAAGTTTTCCCTTTCCTTTCATTACAGAAACTTCAATAGGTAGTACATCTCCCCCTACTTCAGTCCATGCAAGTCCAGTGCTTACTCCTACTTGATGAAGTTTTTCAGCTTGTGTGTGACGATATTTCGCCGCGCCTAAAAAAGTATGTAAATTTTGAGCCGTAATTTTTACACTCGTACGTTTACTTTGTACAATTTGCCGCGCCACTTTGCGGCACAAAGTAGCAACATTACGTTCTAGACTACGTACGCCAGCTTCACGAGTATAATCACTAATGATTTTTTGCAGTATGCCTTCCGCAAATACAATTTGTTTGTCACTTAACCCATGATCACGAATTTGCTTTGTAATCAAATATCGTTTGGCAATCTGTACTTTTTCTTCTTCTGTATATCCTGGAAGTTGGATAATCTCAATACGATCGAGCAGAGGACGAGGGATATTATGCATTACATTCGCAGTAATTACCCACAGCACTCGTGAAAGATCAAAAGGCACTTCTACATAATGGTCGCTAAAGGTATTATTTTGCTCTGGATCTAACACTTCTAAGAGAGCCGCTGACGGGTCACCTCTAAAATCGGCACTCATTTTATCTATTTCATCTAATAAGAATACAGGATTTTTTGATCCTGCAGTCCGCATACCTTGTATGATGCGACCAGGCATTGCTCCTACATAGGTGCGACGATGCCCGCGAATTTCCGCTTCATCACGCACGCCTCCCAAAGAAACGCGTACAAATTTACGATCCATTGCTTTTGCAATGGAACGAGCCAAAGATGTTTTTCCCACACCAGGGGGGCCTACTAAGCACAAAATTGGACCTTTCATACTTTCTGTCAATTTCCGAATGGACAAATATTCTAAAATACGTTCTTTTACCTTTTCTAAACCATAATGATCTTCATCTAGGGTTTTTTCCGCCAAATCAATATCTAACATGTCCACTGTTTCTGCTGTCCAAGGCAAGGCCAATAGCCAATCAAGATAGGTACGAATAACGCCACTTTCTGCTACCATGGGCGGCATTTTTCCTAGGCGGTCTATTTCTTTATTAATTCTTTCTTCTGCTTCTTTTGTAACTTCTTGATTCTTTAGTTTTTCTCGATACTCATCTACTTCATTGGTACGCTCGTCTTTTTCCCCTAGCTCTTTTTGAATGGCTTTTAATTGTTCGCGCAAATAATATTCTTTTTGCGTCTTTTCCATTTGTTTTCGCACACGAACACTTATCTTTTTTTCAAGTTCTAGTATTTCCATTTCCCGACCTAATATATCACATAACTTCTCTAATCGTTCTTCAACATTAATCCGATCAAGAAGTGCTTGCTTATCTTCAATCTTAAGAGATAAGTGACTTGCAATCAAATCTGCCAAACGACCAGGCTCTTCTACTGCAATCACCGATATTAATGTTTCTGGTGGTATTTTCTTACTAAATTTCACCCATTGCTCAAATTGATTAATGGCATTACGTGTCAAGGCTTCTATCTCGGTAGTTCTCTCTTCTGGCTCATCAAATTCCTCAATCTCTACCTGATAATAAGCTTCCAAGTCATTATATTTTACAATACTAGCCCGATGCAGACCTTCTACTAACACACGAATAGTGCCACCTGGCAATTTTAGTAGTTGCTTAATTTCAGCTACTGTCCCAACCGTAAAGATTTCTTCGGCGGTTGGCATATCGTTTTGTGCATCCTTTTGTGCCGCTAGCATAATTAAACGATCATGCACCATCGCTTCTTCCAAAGCACTAATAGACTTTTCTCGACCTACATCTAAATGAATAATCATATATGGGAAAACTAAAATGCCTCGTAGGGGCAGTAGTGGTATTGTCCTTGTTTTATTTACCATGAAAGTAACCTCCATCAAATTAGTCTTACATTGCTACTTTTATTTCCATTAATCATAAATATTCTTATTAAGTACACAAAAATCCTTTTAAATTACAAATAAAACGTAATTAATAGTATATTTTCACTCCTACTACGTTATATATCTTTCTCTATTCTCTTATGTATTAGAAGATGTAGTGCAAAATAAGTAATTTTTTTGTGAAAAGCTACTTTCTTTATGCCTCTACACCTGAGGCTACTAAAACATCCGTCTTATTGAGTATACTATTTAGGGAGTCTTCCCTTTTTATTAAAGCACCTTCTAAGGCTTGGTCTACCGTTTCTATTCCAATTACCTCAATTCCACAACAACCGTATAGCTCTTGCCAATTGTCTTTCGGAATCAAGATTCGACGTACTCCAGCTTGTTTTGCTGCATAGATTTTAGCACTTACTCCACCAACGGGTTTAATGGAGCCATGTATCGAAAGTTCACCTGTCATAGCTACCATATTATCGATGGGGATATTGTAAACAGCAGAGTAAATGGCTACTGCCATTGTTACGCCGGCAGAAGGACCATCGACTGGCCCACCACCTGGAAAATTGACATGAATGTCATAATTATGTAATAGTATACCATAGCGATTAGCGAGTACCGTTAGTACATTTTCCAAGGAATTCCTTGCCATACTTTTTCTTCTGATTGTTCGGCCAGGCACAGAAATTTCTTCTTCATCTACCACACCGGTAATCATTAATTTCCCCGTGCCTAGAATTGCTGTAACTTCAATTTCTGTAATAGAACCAACGTTAGCACCATGCACTGCCAGTCCATTCGCAAATCCTATTTGTGGTTTTTCATGAACTTTTTTATCAATTCTAGGACTATATTGTCCAAAATTAACAACCCATTCCACATCTGCACAAGAAATGGCTTGTCGCTGATCATTAATAGCAACGCCGGCAGCAATCTGTATAATATTAACAACATCTCGACCATTCGTAGAGTAATGGCGAATGACATCAATGGCTTTGTCATCAATTCCAAAGTTAACTTTTTTTGCAGCATTATATGCAATTCTACTAACTTCATCAGCCAAGAGGGGTCTAAAAAAAATTTCCACACATCGGGAACGAATCGCTGGCGGAATCTCTTGTGGCATGCGTGTTGTCGCACCAATCAACCGAAAATCTGCCGGCAAGCCATTTTGAAAAACATCATGAATATGGCTAGGAATATTTGCATCTTCACTATTATAATAAGAACTTTCAAAGAATACTTTCCGATCTTCTAAGACTTTTAATAATTTATTCATTTGAGTACTGTGTAGTTCTCCAATTTCATCAATAAATAATACTCCACCATGAGCCTTTGTAACGGCACCTGCCTTTGGCTGAGGAATGCCAGCTACCCCCAAGGGTCCAGCACCTTGATAAATAGGGTCATGTACAGTACCGATCAATGGATCGGCAATCCCTCGTTCGTCAAAGCGAGAGGTCGTAGCGTCCATTTCAATAAACTTTGAATTAGAGCGGAAAGGTGATAAGGGGTTTCTTTTTGCTTCTTCAAGTATAAGCCTAGCTGCTGCTGTCTTGCCAACTCCAGGCGGCCCATATACTAATACATGTTGAGGATTCGGGCCACATAAAGCAGCACGCAGGGCTTTTAAACCATCTTCTTGGCCAACGATTTCTGCAAAGGTAGTTGGTCTGGTTTTTTCTGATAAGGGTTCCGTTAGAAAGATGCCTCGCATTTTTTGCAGTTTTTCAATTTCTTTTTTTGACTCTCGCTCTACGGCGCCACGGTTACCTTGTTGAGAACGCAGTAAATTCCAAAAATACATCCCGATCACAATCACAAAAAAGAATTGTATGACACTAACAATACTAACAGCATAGTCCATTCCTACAAATCCTCCTTCCAAAACAATTACTATTATTAACCTAGTATTGTCAGATAGCATATTTTTATGCCGCCTTAAAAGTACCTATCTTTGGAAGGAAGAAATTAAAAACGTAGAAAAGACCTAAGCCTCTTCTACGTTCTCGCTCTTTATGCTGACTCTTCTTTTTTCTTAGTTTTTCGATCAACAGTAACCAAAATGGGCTCTTCTTTATTTAAAACAGATTCCTTTGTCACTGTACACTTTGTAACATCAGTTCGGGATGGTACTTCATACATAACATTGCACATAATGCCTTCAATGATTGCACGAAGCCCCCTTGCACCAGTTTTACGTTTTAAAGCCTCTTTAGCAATGGCATCGAGTGCCTCTTCCTTGAATTCTAATTGAACATTATCAATTTCTAAGAATTTTTGATATTGTTTAATTAAAGCATTTTTAGGCTCGAGCAATATTCGAACAAGAGCTTGTTCATCCAAAGCATCTAACGTCACAACAACAGGTAACCGTCCAACAAATTCTGGTATTAGACCAAATTTCAATAAGTCTTCTGGCAAAATTTGTTTTAACAATTCCCCGATTTGCTTTTTCTCTTTACTTGGTACATCCGCACCAAATCCCATATTCTTTTTACCTGTACGGGCACTAATCAGCTTATCAATGCCATCAAATGCGCCGCCACAAATAAATAAAATATTGGTCGTATCAATTTGAATAAATTCTTGGTGAGGATGTTTACGTCCGCCTTGTGGGGGCACGCTAGCAACGGTTCCTTCCAAAATTTTGAGAAGCGCTTGTTGAACACCTTCCCCTGATACATCTCGAGTAATGGATGGGTTTTCTGATTTACGAGCTATTTTATCAATTTCATCAATGTAAACTATACCTTTTTCTGCTTTTTCAACATCATAATCCGCAGCTTGAATGAGTTTTAGCAGAATATTTTCCACATCCTCACCAACATAACCTGCTTCTGTAAGTGAAGTGGCATCGGCAATAGCAAAAGGTACATTAAGTAGCTTTGCCAAAGTTTGAGCGAGTAAGGTTTTACCGCTACCCGTTGGACCAAGCATTACAATATTGGACTTTTGCAATTCAACATCATCTGACTTACTGGTAAAATTCACTCGTTTGTAATGATTATAGACAGCTACAGCCATAGTTTTTTTAGCAAGATCCTGACCAATAACATATTGATCTAGAATATCCTTTATTTCCTTTGGCTTTGGAACATCACGAAGCTCAACATCAATATCTTCGCTTAATTCCTCTTCAATAATTTCATTACATAGTTCAATACACTCATCACAAATATACACACCAGGACCAGCTACTAGCTTCTTAACTTGCTCTTGTAATTTTCCGCAAAAAGAACACTTGAGCTGACCTTTGTCATCCCCAAATTTCAACATACTATCACCTCTTTATTTGGGACTTTCCGAAAATCTTTCGCCGCGGGCAACAACTGAATCAATGAGTCCGTATTCCTTTGCCTGCTCAGCAGACATGAAGAAATCACGTTCCGTATCGCGTTCAATTTTTTCTACTGGCTGACCACTATGACTTACAAGAATTCCATTTAGAAGTTCTCGTAATCTTAGTATTTCCCGCGCATGGATTTCTATGTCTGTTGCCTGGCCTTGTGTACCGCCGAGGGGTTGATGAATCATAATTCGAGCAAAAGGAAGAGCATAACGTTTTCCTTTTGCACCTGCTGTCAACAAGAGGGCACCCATACTTGCCGCTGAACCCATACAAATAGTGGATACATCTGGCTTTATGTACTGCATAGTATCATAAATAGCTAGCCCTGCTGTCACTACTCCACCTGGACTATTAATATACATATGAATATCTTTATCAGGATCTTCAGATTCTAAAAATAGAAGTTGGGCAATGACCAAGTTGGCTACATTATCATCAATCGGACCGCCAATAAATATAATACGATCTTTAAGGAGCCTAGAGAAAATGTCATAGGATCGTTCCCCACGACTGGTTTGCTCCACCACTATTGGTACAAAGTTCATTTATTACACCTCTATTGGTTTATTACGCTTTTTCTACGCTAGCAATAATAAGTTCTGCTGCTTTCTTGCGTAGTATGGAATCGACTACAAAAGACATTCTGCCTTGTTCATTAATAATAGCCTTCACATCAGCTAACTCAGCACCGTATCCTTTAGCAATAACGTCAATTTCAGCATCAATTTCTTCAACACTTACTTCTAATTCTTCTGCTCTTACAACAGCTTCCATTAGCATATCCGTTTTAACACTAGTCAATGCGGAATCACGGTAGTTCTGACGAAGAGTATCCATATCAGAGTTCATATACTTCAAATAATCAGCAAGGTTCATGCCGCGTCTTTCTAAGTTAGCAGCCATATCTTCAATCATCTTAGAAATACGCTCTTCTACCATAATTTCAGGAATATCAACAGTTGCATTGTCAACAGCTTGCTTTATCACTTCATTACGGAATTCATATCTTACTTTTTCAGTAGCAGTTACTTCCAATTTATTCTTAATGTCAGCCTTTAATTCCTCTACCGTATTAAAATCGCTTACATCTTTTACAAACTCATCATCCATTTCTGGAAGTTCTTGACGTTTCACATCATTTACGGTTACTTTGAAGATAGCATCTTTACCTGCTAACTCTGCAGCATGGTACTCTGTTGGGAAAGTGACCTTCACATCTACTGTTTCTCCAGCTTTTACACCAAGAAGTTGTGCTTCAAAGCCAGGGATAAAAGAATTGGATCCGATTTGTAATGGATGGGCTTTTCCTTCCCCACCTGGGAAAGCTATGCCATCTACAAAACCTTCAAAATCAATAATTGCAAAATCTCCATCCTCAATAGCAACACCTTCAGCAACTACCATTTTGGCATGTTTCTTGCGCATATTTTCAATTTCAGCAGTTATAGCTTCTTCCGTAACTTCAGCCGTTCCTTCAGTAACTTTAAGACCTTTGTATTGTCCTAACGTAATTTCTGGCTTAGCAACTACAGTTACCTTGAATACTAAATCCTTATCTTCTGCTAAAGTTACTACTTCTATTTGCGGGCGGCTAACAGGTTCAATATTATTTTCATCAAGAGCAGCTCCATAAGCAGGACTAGCCAAAAGTTCAAAGGCTTCCTCCATGATTGCTTCTTTACCAATACGTGCTTCTAAAATATTACGTGGTGTTTTTCCTTTACGAAAACCAGGAATATTAATTTTACCCGATAATTTACGATATGCCTTCTCAACTGCTTTTGTTACTTCTGCTTGTGGTACTTCTATTTCAAACACCACTTGATTATTGTCTATTTTTTCCATTGTTGCTTTCATTTATACTATATCCTCCTATGTAATTAGTTGACGTTATAATCTGTACCGTCAAAAAAAAAGTTATTACTAGCCGCCGGTTCTAATTATTCCCGAAATTAGGCATTAAATACCAAGCTTTATAATACCATAGCCCCTATGATACCATAAGTATCTAACAAAAACAAGATATAAAGAAAAAACCCAGCAAAATCTGCCGAGTTCAATATATGAGATGGAGCGGAAAAGGAGATTCGAACTCCCGACCCTCGCCTTGGCAAGGCGATGCTCTACCGCTGAGCTATTTCCGCAATATATAAGAAATGTTCGCTAATAACATAATAATTATATTTGTTTTCCTATAGTTTGTCAACATAAGGTTATATATTTTCTATCGTAAAACGCACACTAAGTTAGCCTTCTTGCATATTATGTAATAAACCAATATAAAGGGAGGCTAAACCATTGTATTATCGCCTTCATAACCACTGCAAACTAGTCAAAGGAGCTTTGCGAGCCGCAATCTATGATTTGAAAACTGGCAAAGTACATTCTATTAATGCCGGAGCATTTCAACTTCTCAACGCCTGTCAAGATAAGACAATTGAAGATTTATGGGATATCACTCATCCTGATAACTTTACCTATATGGAATTTTTAAACAATCTCACCACTAAGAACTTAGGAACTTTTTATGATTCTAAACCCACCCCCTCCATTGAGACTATTTTGCCAGCGCCACCTATTAAACTTGATTTTCTTTGGTTAGAACTCACTTCCCTTTGCAATAGCAAATGTCTACATTGCTATGCAGAGTGCGGACCATCTCATGTAGTTCCTGAGGAAGTACCTCATGCTCGCTGGTTGAAATTAATTGAGGAAGGAAAAGCTGCAGGCGCTACCGCCATTCAATTTATCGGCGGCGAACCCTTATTATACTCTCTTTGGCAGGAATTGGTCATGAAAGCCCACCAGCTTAACTATGATTGCATTGAGATTTTCACTAACGGAACTTTAATTGACGATGAATGTATTGCCTTTTTTAAGCAATATAACGTAAGCATCGCTACCACCATCTATGCCACTACCCCTGAAACTCATGATAAAATTTCACTGCACCCGAATAGTTTTAATAAAACTATGACTGCCATTCGAAAAATCATAGCCGCCAAGATTCCTCTTCGCATCGCTTCTATTATTATGAAAGACAATGAACATGAAGTCGAAAACATTCTTAACCTTTATGCAGAACTTGGCATGACAGATGCCGTTCCTGATATTGTTCGTCCTACTGGCAGAGGCGATGATCAACACTTACTCCCACTACACTACCGCAAACCTCCCATTAAACCTCCTTTTTATATTGATGAAGATTCCTTTATCGAAGCCCATCACCATCATAGATGCCTCGCTGGCAAACTCGCCGTAACCGCCACTGGCGATGTCATTCCGTGCATTTTTGCCAGAAATCAACTTTGCGGCAACATCTTAAATAATTCTTTGGAAGATATCTTAAACAATGGCAGTCTCCATCAATGCTGGCACACCACTAAAGATTGCATCCACAAATGCAGTGCTTGCGAATATCGTTATGCCTGTTCTGATTGCCGCCCACTCGCCCAAGGCAGCGACCCATACAAGGATTGGTTAGCAAGTTCTCACGATTGCTCTTACGACCCCTATACAGGAACATGGTTCCTCCCCCCCCTCGCCTACAAATTCCTAAAATAATATAAGGAGGATTATAACGTGTATTACGATGATAATGATAATAGACCAAAGTGGGACCGTCCTGAAATTGAGGACTGGGATGATGACGGAGATTCTTCCCGGGAATACAATAGCGACATCATCGGTTGCATGCCAAGCAGCACTCCTTGCTGGCCACGCCAATGTTGGCCTAGACCATGTTTCCCTCGGCAATGTTGGCCCCGTCAATGTTGGCCTCGCAAGCAATGCTGGCCTCGTCAAAATTGTTGGCCTCGTCCTTGTTCTCCTAACCAATGCTGGCCTCGTCGTTATTAGTTACCTACTACCATTCCTATGTGTTACCATTGGCACTGATTTAGTCAGTGCCTTCTTTTACAACTAATTAAATGACAAAAAAAGCTTTCAGGTAAACCTGAAAGCTCTGTTATTAATGTGGTGCGGGAAAGAGGACTTGAACCTCCACACCTTGCGGCGCCAGATCCTAAGTCTGGTGCGTCTGCCATTCCGCCATTCCCGCATATGAAATTAAATGGTGACCCACGATGGGCTCGAACCATCGACACCCTGATTAAAAGTCAGGTGCTCTACCAACTGAGCTAGTGGATCATAATGGCAGGGGTAGCTGGACTCGAACCAACGCATACGGGAGTCAAAGTCCCGTGCCTTACCAACTTGGCTATACCCCTGTATTCTTTGCTAGTACTTTTCAAATGGGGTGGCTGAAGGGGATCGAACCCTCGCAATAACGGAACCACAATCCGCCGTGTTGACCGCTTCACCACAGCCACCATTAATTTTTACTTAGCATTCCCTAGCGACAAGATTTATTTTACCATATCGCCTTTTTCATGTCAAGCATTTTTTTAATTCTTTTTTTACTAGCAACCTTGTTTCTCTTTTTCCTTCTCAAGAAAAATGTTACTCTTTTTTAGCAACTTTGTTAGTATACCAAAGGTTACTTGTTTTATCAACATTTATATTCATCAACAATAGTGAACTATATTATGTTATCTCTCATTTTCACTTTATTACTCTCTTATTTGCCCGATTACGACTTATAAGCATTCCATACTACTCTACAGCACTCTTATTTTGGTAGGTCCTCTCGACACAATCCCTACGTGCAATCAAAACCAACGCAAACAAAAAAAACACTCGAAATCATCTTCGAGTGTTTTACTTTTTTAAAA
>JAPUES010000077.1 GCA_027492445.1 Sporomusaceae bacterium
ATTTCGACAGGAAGTGACTGATGGCGGTACAATGGTTCTTCGACTCAAAGTAGTATTAAAAGTCCTGCCAAATTTTGTGAAAAATTGGCAGGACTTTCATGCATTTTATCGTAAGTAATATGTGAAGAAGTATATTAATTTAGGGGGATGTATCATGAATGAAGTTCAGAAGTGTTTGCCGGTTGACGCATACGATGGTTTTAATATTATTTATGAAAAGTACTTTGGGAATTGTCAGATCAATTGTATTTTACGGCTTAACGGAAAAATCAATGAGGAGATATTGAAAGAGGCCATTCGGATATCATGGAAGGTTGAACCTATTTTAGGGTATTGTCTTGTAGAAATTGATAATCAACTGGTTTGGAAGCAACGTGAAGATCTTGATAAGATAGAAGCTTGCTCTATTGTTGAAACGCAAGAGGCTGACGCAGAATTGCAGGCGTTCGTTAGTGAAAAGTATAATTATGAGGACGATTGTCAGGTAAAGGTGAGAATCGTAAGAGCTGACACCGATACAATTTGTGTGAAAATTCATCACGCATGTTCCGATGCGGGAGGGCTCAAGCAATACGTTAAATTATTGCTTTCAATTTATAATGACTTAGAAAAGGGTGAGCAGTATGCTGTAAAAAGCAGAGAGTGTGTTAATCGCAGCCAAGATTTAGAGTTGCGCCTTCCTGCTATTGAAAATATAGCTAATTCTGAGGACGATGGCCCTGGACCCAAAGATACGGTAGGATTTCCTTGTAGCGTTGTTGGCAATAAAGAACAAATGTTTTTGGTGAGGAAAATGGATTCTAAGCAAGTTGACGCGGTTAAAATTTATGCACGTAAGCACGGAGCTACGGTTAATGATGTTCTTTTAACAGCCTATAACAAGGCTCTCTCCAAATATGCAAAAATACAAGACAATATGCTATCCGTATGTGTTACGGTAGATTTACGCAGGTATTTACCTGATACCAATGAAATAGCGATTTGTAATTTTAGCGGAATGAATGTGATTGAGATTAGTCACAATTTAGATGAATCCTTTGATGAAACATTGGCAAAAGTATTGAGCAAAACAAAAAAAATGAAGAGTAATCATCTAGCTTTAAAAGGAGCCCTTGGTTTTTCAAAGACATTTACAAGTGTAGGGCTTAAGAATATGGATGCTTATTTTCAGCAACTTGGAAAAGAAATCAGTAAGACGGGCGTAAGTAATCCGTGGTTTTCCAATGTTGGAGTGATTAGTGATGAAAAAAACAATTTTGGGCTACTAGAGATTGAGGACTGTTATATAATAGGACCTGCCATGTTTCCGCCTGGTTCGGGGATAGTACCTAGTACTTATAATAATACTTTGACCCTATCGGTAAATTTTTTCCAGTCGACGCTGCAGAAAGAGAGGATGGAACAAGTTATTGATACGATGCTTACTAATCTTTACAGCTGTGTAGTAATGGCGGACAAGGCCATGAGTGAGGAGGCGGTTCCCGAGGTATAAGGAGGGGAATATCTATTTTGAAGAATGCCAAGTTCATGCTATCTATGTATGCCATTGTACTGATTTGTCTTCGAAAATAAGTTTAGTGCAAGTTGTAAATGTTGAAGCGGTTGGTGTGGGCTTAGTATTGAATATGAATCCTTGGAGGGGAAAATGGTTGATTCTAAAAAACAGGCTGCTGCATTCTTAGACAGAGACGGCACGATTAATCTTGATAAAGGCTATTTTTATCGACCAGAAGAATTTGAGTTTGAGGCAGGTTCGATTGAAGGGATACGTTTATTAAATCAGGCTGGATATAAAGTGTTTGTCATTTCTAATCAATCTGGTATTGGACGGGGACATTTCAGCGAAGAACAACTAGAAGAATTGCATATTTGGCTTATGGCAGAGCTAGCCAAACATGATGCTCACATTGATGGTTTTTATTATTGTCCCCATCATGCTGAAGTTGGCATTGGGCAGTACAAGAGGGCTTGTGATTGCCGAAAACCATCGCCGGGACTGTTGTTAAAGGCTGCTAATGATTGGAATGTAGATCTTGAGGAATCCTATATGGTAGGTGATCACAATAGTGATGTAGAGGCAGGACGTGCTGCTGGTACAAAAGCTATCTTTGTGCGTACAGGGCATGGCAGCCATGAAGAAGCATTTGTTGCTCCAGATGTTCCACGGGCGGCTAACCTCTATGAAGCGGTGACGAAATATATACTTGGTTAATGTATCGACTCTCTTTAGCATCGTGGAATCGGAACCGTCCCTTTGATTACGCGATAAATCCAAGGATGACATTATCTTTTGTAACGCCTGCGCAAGTTTGAACGACATACGGGATGATACGTGCTTCCGATGACCACTGCTTAAGTGAGGAAACACTTGAAAGCCCATTAAAAGAAGAACGGAATATAATTTATCGGAAATCAAAGGTGACAGGTGCAGTGTTTCAAAACACTATTCCTGTCACCTTTGATTCTCAAATTTTTTCTTTGCCATCTAAAGATAGGAACAACTATTTCCAGCATTTTTGACAAGTAGAAATAAAGATATACTTTGTTGAAATATAAAAAATAATGGAAGGTAATTATTCGAGAAATGGCGAAATTGATACTTGTTGCGCTATAGAGTGAAACCTAAGAGGCGAGTTCTAGCGTGCAACAGACTATCAAATTAAATCCTTCACGAATGCAGGTAACGAAATAAAGGAGTGGAAATAAATGAAACTTTGGAACGATAGGTTTAGAGAAATTGTATGGAAGCACCAAGACAAAACCGCAATTGTGTATGAAGAGAAGCGTAT
>JAPUES010000078.1:0-3633 GCA_027492445.1 Sporomusaceae bacterium
TTATTTTAGTTTAGGGAACTTTATAATGGTGATGAAAATAGATTTTTAATGTCCAGAAGGTTTTTCTGACAGCCTTCTTTATCTTTTTTAAATGAATTTTCTTCAAGTTGAATCGCCATTTCACACATCGGCTGTATTCTCAAATTAAGGGATGCACCTTTTACGCCATGAGCAAGTTTACCCAACTGCGTAAAATCTTCTAATGCAATTGCCTCTGTCATTTTTTTCAAAGTGGCAATGAGATATTTACGATAATTAACAAAGAGCTGTTGTCCATTAAGCCTGCCTAAGCCAGTATTCGAAATAAAACTCTCCATATATTGATTTAAAAAATCCTGATCTTGCCTAGACTTGGGTTTTGCATATTTCTCTATCATTTTTAGAATAATAGCACCATTGACAGGTTTACTAATATAATCATCCATTCCTGCCTTGAGGCACTTATCTCGATCACCTTCCATAGCATTGGCTGTCATAGCAATAATCGGTGTATGTTTTGTGCCATTTTCTATTCTTCTAATTTCCCCAGTACTTTCATATCCATCCATAACAGGCATCTGACAATCCATAAAAATAATATCATATTCTTTTTTTTGATAAGCTTTTACAGCCTCAGAACCATTAATGGCAATATCACATTCAATACCCTTCTTCTTTAACATCATAAGAACAATCTTACGATTCATTTCGATATCATCAACCAAAAGGATTTTAGGTTTTATTCCTCCGCCTTCTTCTAACACAGTACTTTTTTCTATACTAAGAGGCATTTCCACAGTCTGCTCTTTTACGTTTAAGTTTTTTTCAAGACAAGTAACCAATTCCTCTCTACGAATTGGTTTTGCTATATGCCCAGAATAATGTTGTTCCTTTACTACATCATCCTTTAACACAATTGAAGTTAACAGTAAAAACTTACTTTCTTGTGTAGCTGGTAGTTTTCTTAGGTTTTCCACCAGCTTCTTACCACCCATCCCTGGCAATTGATAATCTATAAGAACTACAGAAAACGGTTCTTGATCCCCTTCCTGCTGGGAAATAGCTCTAATGGCTTCGTCACCACTCTCTACTTCTATAACTTTACAGCCAGTATCCCGTAAATATTCCCTAAGCACCCTGCGACTGCTTTCATTATGATCAATAATCAGAATCCTAGCATTTAGAACATCTTTATAGTTAGAATAATAATTTACCCCACTATCGACTACTTTGAAAATTCCCGTAAAATAAAAGATAGAACCATTTGTCCCATGACTTTCTAAACCAATATCTCCATCCATCATTCTGACAAGTTCTTTCGATATTGCCAGCCCAAGACCTGTTCCTCCAAATTTTCTCGTAGTCGAGGCATCTGCTTGCATAAATGGTTGAAAGAGTTTTTTTCGATCCTCTTCCGCAATGCCAATGCCCGTATCTTTCACTTCAAATCTTATATACGCTTGCTCTTCCCTTTCTTGGATTAGCTCAACCGTAATGGTTATTTCTCCTCTTTCTGTAAACTTTATTGCATTACTGGCTAGATTATTTAGCACTTGCCGCAAACGTGTGGGATCACCAATTACCCGCTTAGGAACATTGGATTTAATGATAGTATATAATTGCAAGTTTTTTTCACTGGCTTTTGCCATGAGAAGAGAAGCCGTGTCTTCGACGGCTGTTCTTAGCTCAAATTCTATTTTTTCCATAGCTAATTTTCCAGCTTCAATTTTAGAAAAGTCTAATATATCATTAATCAAATACAGTAATATATCAGACGCTGATTTTGCCTCACGCATTAAATCGCGTTGCTCCTTAGACAAGTGAGAATCGTGCAATAAATCTATAAATCCAAGGATACCATTCATAGGCGTTCGAATCTCATGAGACATATTGGCTAAAAATTGACTTTTGGCAATGTTCGCTGCTTCTGCTTCCTTTTTAGCCTTCGTCAGTTCATCTTGGGATTGTCGTTGCTCTGTTATATCTTCTGCAGTACATACTAAATATTTAACATTTCCATTGTTATCCAGTTGAGGTTGGCTCCTTATTAATAATAGACGCATTTCGTTATTACTATTCTTTATATATATTTCCCTTGCCGCAGCTCCTTCATTATGAAAGAAACTCCAATTTTCACTACATAGCTGATTTGCCACATCAGAAGAAAAGCAATCATATAAATCCTGATGCTGAAGTTCTTCTTTACTTTTGCCGAAAAATCGTGCATGGGATTCATTTACCGAGCCATAAACTGAAATATTCTTAAGGGACCACAATTGGACATCTGAATGACCTAGCAGCAAGGACTGTTCATATAATTCGGACTTTAGTTTTTCCCGCTCTAATATTCTCACCTTCGATGAAATTAAAATCTTTGCAAAGGCTTGCAGTGTCTCAATACAAACTTCATCCCACTGTACATATTGGCGAACCGTTTCAGCACCGATAAAACCCCAGACCTTTTCTTTCGCAATGAGAGGAACAAACAGACAGGATTTCACCTTTTCTCTTGCTAACATATCCATTTCCAGAAATGCTGCGGCGTCTAGTTCCATGATATTTACAACCACTATCGTTTGATTTTTCTTAATCTTACGTATTAACCACGGAAATTCATAGGCTAATTCCTCCTGCAACAACTTTCGTTCCGAATCAAACCCTACTCTCTTCCATTCATTAATCCTCTTCATCATCGTGCCATCTTCGGAAAAGCGGTAGGAATATAAACGATCCAGGGAAAAACTTTGCGCCAAATGTTCAAAGGCTTTTATTATTTCGTCTTCAATACATTCATCATCAATGTCTAAAAATTTTATAGCAAGGTTTTTTATAAAATGGTCCAATTGTATTTTTCTTTCAACCGCCGTAAGAGACTGGTTTTCTACCACAACACTCACCCCACACCCAAATTATAGCTCGCAAGCCTGTGTAATAAATAGCGTAAGTTCTTTTATTAAATCTAGTTCATAGGGTTCTGCGACTTTTTCATTATTCTTTCCATATATAACTTTAAGAACTGGGCGTAGTGGCAAGGAATGATTCTGACGAATGACAAGACATCTTTCATTTGTATTCAATCTAACACCGCTTCCCGATGGAAAGGCAGCAATATTTACCGTAAATTTATTAACGATATTGGCATCATAATAATGCCCGCTCATACCAATTAAGTATTCTAAGGCTTGGTAAACAGGTTTTGCTTCTAAACCATTATGCCCGGAAATCATATTATCAAAGGCATTACAAATCGAAACAAGCATTGCCACTTCATGAATTTCTTCATTTTTAAGCCCTAAGGGATAGCCACTGCCATCAATCTTTTCATGATGCATTAAGACGGCAACCTTAGAAACAGCTCCACATACATTATGTTGGCTAAGAAAATCATATCCCACCTTAGGATGCATCTTTTCTATATATTCTGGGAGATCACCGATTTTTTTTCTTTCCTCCACAAGTTTTTTGTCACCTAAAATTTTCACTTTCCCAATATCATGGAGAATAGCACCGATACCGATTTCTTTAAGACGTAACATATTATAACCAAGGTGAATACCAATTAAAGTTGATAAAACGCATACATTTACAGAGTGGGAATAAATTTCATCATCTTTTGCTCTAATATCCGAAATATTAATCATAACATCTTTATTC
>JAPUES010000078.1:3733-21909 GCA_027492445.1 Sporomusaceae bacterium
TGTTAACGTTGTACCTTGTGCAAGCAGTGTTCGTCCTACTTCATTATAAATTGGTTTTCCTAATATTTCATTACCGCTTAAATTATCAAGATTTATTATTCTCACTCGCAGCACCTCAAACTTATATTAAATCCTTAACTAAAAAAATCTCATTTATACTTTATTGAATAAATGCAGCAGCCACACCCGTCCCACAGCAACGGTTGGTACTGCAAACAACATACCCGTGACACCAAATAGATGACCAAACAGTAAAATTGTAACCATAATAAACAAAGGATGAACTTTAATTGCTTGTCCTACCACTTTAGGGTATATAACATTATGATTGATTTGCAATAGCACAATATAAAATAATAATACTTGAAAAGCTAATAAAGGAGAGAAGGATAAGGCCACCAAGGTGCCAGGCACTGTTGCAATCACCGAACCAATAACCGGCACAAACTCAGATAGAGCGGAAACCACTGCTAGAATATGAGCATAAGGAATACCAAAAATACTCATTCCTATAAAAACAAAAACCCCCGATACAAGCGAAATCACCATTTGTCCTCGTATATAACTCCCAAGTACAGTACTAACATCACCTAAAAACGGAGTAATTCTTTGTACCTGTGTTTGCGGCAAAAAACTTGCTACACTTTCCGCAATTTTCCTACCATCCATCAATAGATAGAACGCCAAAAAAGGTACTGCAATCATTTCTGCAACACTCGAAAAAGTACGGATTAAAGGAACAATGGATTCTTTAACAATATCCACGCCAAAAACAGCAGCATCACGCAGCACCTGATTTCCATAATCCATTAATTCTGGTGGTAAAGCACTCAATAACACTGTAGAATCAAAACGAAGGACAAATTCAGGAAATTCTCGCACGAAACCTGCTAAATCAGGTAAAACGGTATGAACGATCATGCTGCCTAATACCAGAAAAAAGATAAAAAAAGTCGCTAACACTAAAAATACAGCTCCACCACGAGAGATAGAAGGGGTAAGCTTTGCTACCATAGGATCAAGTAAGACAAATAACAACCCGGTGATAAACAATAAAATCAACAGGGACTTGGCAAATATGTACAATACCGATACCATAACAATAAATATAATAAAGAGTATAAATATCGGATCTTTCCATAAACTATTAGAACTTACGTTCCTTAGATTCTCGTCATCATTAACCATTCTCTATAACTCCTCTTTCTAACTATAATTGATACTAATTTCTCCATCCACATCTAATTATCCTGTATTCATCTTATTAGTTTCATTTTTATCTATTCTTGTAAGATAATCCATTATTCGCGCTCTAATTCCACCAACTATGGACATGTGTGTTTTTTAAAAATACATCCATTAACATTCAGTATGGTTTTTGAGATTAATCAAACTATTTCTTGACATACTTTGTCGGTTTGTTATAATAGAGAGCAAATGGTTAAAAATTCATTCTACACTTATGTTCACTGGAGGATATTCTAATGTTAAATCTCATGCATAAAGTAATTGGACAACAATATTTTTACTTTTTTAGTTGGAGCTATTTTTTTAGCTTTGACTATTTTTGCTGGGAAATTTTAATAGACTATCATTCAATGAGTAACTAGATGCGTTGGCAAGGTCAGAATAAAACTGGCAGCTACAACTTATTCGCAGGCATCTTGACAAGACTCAATGGAGTCTTATTTTTTTTATTGTTATTCAAATGTTTTTCAAAATAAGAGGAGGTTTTTATTTATGGTTATCGTACTACATCCTACTGCAACAGCAGAAAATCTTGAAGAATTAACACGGGAGTTGGAGAAAAACGACTGTAAGGTTTGCCCTACCTATGGTGAATTTCAAATTATCCTTGGCATTGTTGGCAATACACAGCAAATTGATCGCGACAGATTCTTAAATAAAAAATATGTAGAGAAAATCATCTCTGTACAACAACCTTATAAAAAAGCAAATCGCATGTTCCATCCTGAAAACACCTTGATTCAGGTCGGGGATCAAACCATCGGCGGCAATAAGCTAACCATGATTGCTGGACCATGCTCCGTAGAAAGCGAAGAACAAATTCTGGATATTGCTAGACAAGTAAAAGCTGCTGGTGCTGGATTTTTACGGGGAGGCGCTTACAAACCTCGTACTTCCCCTTATAGCTTTCAAGGCATGGAAGAGGAAGGTCTTGAATTATTAAAGATTGCACGAAAAGAAACTGGTTTACCCATCGTTAGCGAACTTATGTCCATTACAAAGCTTGATAAATTTGTCGAAGATGTGGATATTATTCAAATTGGGGCCCGCAATATGCAAAACTTTGATTTACTAAAAGCCATTGGTCAAACCAATAAGCCTATCTTACTTAAACGCGGACTTAGTGCAACCTTTGAAGAATTGCTCATGTCTGCAGAATACATTATGGCTGGCGGCAACGAACAAGTCATTCTTTGCGAACGCGGCATTAGAACTTTTGAAACTTATACCCGCAACACTCTTGACCTGAGTGCCGTACTTGCTCTTAAACGGTTAAGCCATTTACCTGTTATTATCGACCCTAGTCATGCCGCCGGAAAATGGTGGATGGTAGAAGCGCTTTCCAAAGCAGCAATTGCCGTTGGTGCTGATGGACTGATTATTGAAGTGCACAATGACCCAGCCAATGCCGTTTGTGATGGCAAACAATCCATTACTCCTGAGCGTTTTACAGCTTTAATGGATCCATTGCGTTTAATTGCCCAAATTGACAATCGTACGATTTAAAGGTTTTCCTTTATGATAGAAAGGAGCAATTGATGCATGCACATTCAATCTATAAATCTTCCTTCCAAACAATATTCTATTATGATAGAACGTGGTCTACTCCAAGATGTAGGAAAACATATTCACAGCAACTATAATAGCAAAAAAATTGCCGTAGTAACGGATACAAATGTAGATACACTCTACGGTAATATTCTTCTCGACATCCTTACCGCTCAAGGGTTTATGGTTACCAAGATTGTCATCCCCCCTGGGGAAAAAAGCAAATCCATGGCCATGTTAGAATTTTTGTATGGTCAATTCTTGGATTTTAAAATATCTCGTTCTGACCTTATTATCGCTTTTGGCGGTGGTGTGGTAGGCGACTTAGTGGGCTATGCTGCGGCTACCTACTTACGGGGAATACGGTTTATACAAATTCCAACGACACTATTAGCGCAAATTGACAGTAGCATTGGTGGAAAAGTTGCTGTCAATCTGCCGAATGGTAAAAACTTAATCGGCACCTTTTATCATCCTGAAGCTGTGTTTATTGATCCAAATCTCCTTAACACACTTCCCCTCAGAGTCCTACGGGATGGCATTGGAGAAGTTATTAAATATTGCGGCATTAGCAAAACTAATCTTTTTGAGAAGCTAACCTCCTATAAAAACGAAAAAGAGCTATTAGAAAATATCGAAGGAGTCATTGCCACCTGCTGTCAAATAAAACAACAAGTGGTAGAAGAAGATGAAAAAGATACAGGTGTGCGTATGACCTTAAACTTCGGTCACACCATTGGTCACGCCATTGAGAATTTTTTTAATTATGAAACATATACTCATGGGGAAGCCGTCGCAATCGGCATGGCTCACATTACCCTTCGCAGCGAAGCCCTCGGCATTACGGCCCCGGGCACTGCCCAAGCCCTAATTACACTTATTGAAAAATATGGGCTTCCTACCACTCCAACAGAATATAATCAACAGGCTTTATTAGAATCCATTACCTTAGACAAAAAGTCTTCTAACAATGGCCTACACATCATATTACTGTCTGAAATGGGTAAAGCACTACTTCATCGAATCAATAGCAATGAAATGCATCTATATTTATAATCTGGAGGTATTATATGGGCGATACAACGGTTATTCCATCAACTCTTACTGGCGAAGTCTGTATTCCAGCTTCAAAAAGTGTTTGTCACCGGGCTGTTATTTGTGCAGGACTATCCGAAGGGACCTCTCGAATTAGCGGCATATTACTTTCTGACGATATCATTGCAACCATGCAGGCCATGGAAGCCTTAGGGGCTGTCATTCAACAAGAAGGTGATACGCTTATTATCACTGGCACGGATTGTAAAAAACCTCTTACCCACGGAATTGCTTGTAACGAATCTGGTTCCACCCTGCGTTTTCTTATTCCCCTAGGTCTTAATGACCAAAGCATGACCTTTACAGGCAAAGGTAAACTTGTTGAGCGTCCTCTTGATGACTACTTTGCTATTTTGGATGAACAAAAAATCGAATACCAAACAAACCAAGGACACCTTCCCCTCTCTGTAAAAGGACGACTAACAGCAGGACAGTTTCGGTTACGTGGTGACGTTAGTTCGCAATTTGTATCTGGACTATTATTTGCCTTACCACGCTTAGATGGTGATTCCTCAATTATTATCACTACTGAAATGGAATCACAAGGTTATATTGATTTAACCCTTGCTATGCTCGCCCATTTCGGTATTCAAGTCATTAATAACAATTACCGAGAATTCATCGTACCTGGCAACCAAACCTATCGTGCCACGGATTATCATGTCGAGGGCGACTATTCACAAGTTGCCTTTTGGCTAGCAGCCGGTACAATGGGCGCTTCCATCCATTGCACAGGCTTAAACCCAGACTCTCTCCAAGGAGATAAAGTAATTCTTGATTTAATGAAAAAAATGGGTGGGAATTTAGAAGAAAAACCTAGCTCAACCTTTGCCCATCCCGCTGCAACCAAAGGCATTATTATTGATGCTTCCCAATGCCCGGATCTCGTACCGATTCTAACGGTGCTTGCTGCTGTTAGCGAAGGAACAACCCAAATTATCAATGCCGCCCGACTACGCATCAAAGAATCTGACCGTTTAAAAGCTATCGCTGAAGAGCTCAACAAATTAGGAGCTCTTGTGGAAGAGCATGAAGATTCTCTAACAATCCACGGTCGCCCTACTCTTACTGGCGGCATTGTTGACAGCTGGAAAGACCATCGAATTGCTATGGCTTTAGCAGTTGCGTCTATTAAGTGTCAACAACCTGTCACGATTAAGCATAGTGAGTGCGTTAGCAAATCTTACCCTGATTTTTGGCGCGATTTCCAGATGTTAGGGGGAAAATTCAATGAGTGCCACGTGGGGTAAAAAAATTCGTTATACTATTTTTGGTGAAAGCCATGGAAAAGGCATTGGAATTACGATTGATGGTTTACCACCAGGCTTTTCCTTAGATTTAGTAGAAATTACTAGAGAAATGGCCAGACGAGCTCCAGGGCAAAGTCAACTTGCAACGGCGCGTAATGAAAAGGATGCCTTTACGATTTATAGCGGTTTTATCAATGGTAAAACCACTGGTACCCCTTTATGTGCCATAATCGAAAACAGTGACCAGCGATCGAAAGACTATGAAACTATGGCGCAAAAATTTCGCCCAGGCCATGCTGATTACTCTGGGTATATTAAATATAATGGTTTTAACGATATACGAGGTGGCGGTCACTTCTCTGGTAGATTAACAGCTCCTATCGTGTTTGCTGGTGCAATCGCCAAACAGCTCCTTCGCCAAGAGAACATTGTGATTGGTTCACATATCCAGGGCATTGCTGGGGTTCGAGAACCTTCTTTTGATGCGGTGACGATTGAACCTCAATTGCTAACACATCTTTCTCAGCAAGAATTCCCTACAATCGATAAGGCCCTAGGTAAAGAAATGCAAAACGCTATCCTAGCTGCAAAATCTGCTGGCGATTCTGTGGGTGGTATTATTGAAGCCGTTATCATAAATATCCCCCCTGGTCATGGGGACCCTTTCTTTGATTCCGTAGAAAGCACCTTATCTCATCTACTATTCTCCATACCTGCCGTTAAAGGCGTGGAATTCGGCGCTGGTTTTGCCTTTGCTGAAATGAAAGGTAGTACTTCTAATGATGCCATGTATAGCCAGAATGGTAAAATTAAAACTTCTACCAATCACAATGGTGGTATTCTCGGCGGAATCACCAATGGTATGCCCCTACTCTTTCGCGTTGCGATAAAACCAACGCCATCTATCCATTTAGAGCAGTGTACTGTAGATTCTTCTGGTGAAAATACCACCATAGTCGTTGGCGGTCGCCACGATCCCTGCATTCTTCCTCGCGCTGTGCCAGTGGTAGAAGCAGTTGCTGCCATGGCAATTTGGGATACACTATAAGCGATACAAGAGGTGAATGAATGGGTATTAGCACGAAGAATATTATCCTAATTGGTATGCCTGGTTGCGGAAAATCTTCTATTGGCGCAATGGTTAGCAAGACACTACAAATGGATTTTTGTGATTTGGATAGCTATATCGAACAAAGAGAACAAGCAAGCATCTCTGAGCTTTTCAGTATTAGTGAAGACCATTTTCGCCATGCAGAAAGCAGGGCTGTCGCTGAAATATACCAAAAACATTCCTTGATTATCTCAACGGGTGGCGGCATTGTCACCCGTCCAGAAAATATGACTCTCCTTGGGAAAACAGGCATCATCTTTTATCTCGAACGGCCCATTGAAATGATTTTAAATACATCAGATTTAAAAACTCGCCCACTATTAGCAAAAGATAATACGCAAATTTATACTCTTTTTGCCAATAGAAAACATTTATATGAGAAGTACTGCCACTTTCGAATTAAAAATGATCAATCTTTCCACACTGCTGTTGATCAGATCATAAACATTGTCCGCGAATATAAAGAACCGTAGCATAAAGAAGGGGCTGTCCCACTAAGAAATTAGTGTGGCAGCCCCTTTTCTTCAAGGTTCAAGGTGATTTCTTAAATTATCATAAGCTTTATTTATATTTCATATCACTCTTTATAATATGATTCAAAAACCAGTCATTAAGAAAAGGTAGCATTTGAAGGGCAAGAACAATTTGTCCATTTTCAAAACTTCTCTTAAAATCCCCCACCTTCTCTAAAAATGCTGTATGCTCTTGCTGTTGCATCACAAAATCTGGATGGTTAATTTCCCTTAGATACTTCTCTTCACGTAAAAAGTGGGTTTGTGCATAGTCGTTTACATCATCGATTAACTCTGCTAAAGCAACTCTCTGTTGGCCTGTTTTCATTGCCTCATGAAGAATTTTCATATTCTCTATTAACTTTTGATGATCATCATCCATACCTGCATGATTCACACTTAAACTATAATCCCAACCTTTTAATGTCATGATTGTATCCTCCTCTTTTTATCATTAACCTTATTGTTACGAGACAGCAAATAATTACTAAATAATACACCCTTTGCAGTAATTTTCATTATTCATTCCATATATTACATATTATATCTATAATACTTTGCAGATTCTGTCGAAGTAGGTCAGTAAGCAAACTTTTTTTATTTCACAAAAAACACCCTTCTTACATAGTAAGAAGGGTGTTTTTAACAGGCATAGCCTAGACTTTTATTATT
This sequence comes from Sporomusaceae bacterium, assembly GCA_027492445.1. GTDB lineage: Bacteria > Bacillota > Negativicutes > DSM-13327 > DSM-13327 > CTSoil-075. The sequence continues at coordinate 11,170 of JAPUES010000078.1, forward strand.
CCCACTCAATAGTAGAAGGCGGTTTGGATGTAATGTCATAGACAATACGATTTACACCTTTTACTTCATTCACAATGCGCCGTGAAATTTGGTCTAATACTTCATAAGGCATTCTGACCCAATCTGCTGTCATGCCATCTTCACTCGATACGATACGCAAGCCAATGGTATAGTCATAGGTACGTTCATCACCCATAACACCTACACTCTTCATAGCAGGCAAAATTGCGAAGGATTGCCATACTTTCCGATATAAGCCAGCAGCCTTAATTTCTTCTTGAACAATAGCATCTGCTTCTCGGAGTATGCCAAGACGTTCTTCCGTGATTTCACCAATAATACGAATGGCAAGACCAGGACCTGGGAATGGTTGGCGCCAAACAACTTCTTCTGGCAAATTAAGTTCTCTTGCCAATGCCCGCACTTCATCTTTAAATAAGTCTCTTAGTGGTTCAACTAAGGAAAATTTCATATCTTCAGGTAAGCCACCAACATTATGATGGCTCTTAATGACAGCTGCTGTATCAGTACCGCTTTCAATTACATCAGGATACAAAGTACCTTGTACTAAAAAGTCGATTTCACCTAATTTATTGGCTTCTGCTTCAAATACACGAATAAATTCTTCACCAATAATTTTACGTTTTGCTTCAGGTTCAACAACACCAGCAACTTTAGCCATGAAACGGTCAGCCACATTAGCATAGATTAGGTTCATATTATAACCGTCGCGGAAAGTCTTAATAACCTGCTCTGATTCATTTTTACGCATAAATCCGTGGTTGACATATACACAAGTCAATTGATCACCAACGGCACGATGTACAAGTACAGCAGCTACAGAGGAGTCAATACCTCCACTCATTGCACATAGAACCCGTTTGTTTCCAACTTGCTTACGAATGGCAGCAATGGCATGATCCACAAAAGACCCCATATTCCAGTCGCCACTGCATTTACAAATTTTGAAAAGGAAATTCCGTAGCATTTTCATGCCTTCTGGAGTATGTACTACTTCAGGATGAAACTGTACGCCATAAATATTGCGCTCGGCACTGGCCATACCAGCTACTGGTGTACCAGCAGTATGAGCCGTTACCACAAAGTTAGCAGGCGGAGTTTCAATATAATCACCATGACTCATCCACACTTGAGTTTCTGTGCCGAGCTCAGCGAATAAATCTGTATTTTTATCAATGGTCAAATGAGTGTTTCCATATTCACGAGAATCGGAATGAGCAACAGTACCACCTAAAGTATAGGCGGTTAATTGCATACCATAGCAAATTCCAAGCAATGGAATACCTAGTTCAAATATTTGTGCATCACATTTAGGCGCTTTCTCTGCATATACGCTAGAAGGACCACCAGAGAACACAATACCTTTGGGATTCATTGCTTTAATTTTTTCGATAGACGTCTTAAAGGACACGATTTCACAGTATACACCACACTCACGAATGCGTCGCGCAATCAGTTGGCTATATTGACCACCAAAGTCCATAATTAATATTAATTCATTTTGCTTATTATCCATATTTGAAAATAGCCCTCCTACCTTTGAATATTAAATCACAATATAGCATATAAAGTTACTTATTGTAAATACCTTTTAGCAATGTTTCTTTGCGCAGTTCACGACAACTGCATTTTCCCTCTACTGGCAAGCTACGAATTGCATCTAAAATAATGCGACTAATAAGGGGCGCATCATCATAAAAAATATCTTTTAATTCTTCATGAGACCACTGGGCAACTAACCCCTCACCATAGTTTACAACAAAATAAAGTCCTGCAAAACAAGCGCCGATTTCTCTTGCCAAATATACTTCCGGACAAATGCTCTGCCCAATAATATCGGCATGTCCCTTCATCATCGCCACTTCCGCTGGGCTTTCAAAATGACGTCCATCGGTATTGGCGTAGATGCCACGAGTGAAAATTCTTCCCTTATATTGTTGGCGCGTACTTTCTACTAGCGTGCTCCTGACTTCTGAGCACAAGGAATCCCGCATAACCAATAGATATTTTCCATCAAGTTCTACATCCTTACGCACGGAAAGATCAAGATAATCGTCAGGAATTACAAAATCTCGAGGATCAAGAAGATGATTGGCAGTACCTACACCGCCTTCACTAATAATCCTTTTGACCCCCATAGCGCGAAATACCCAGAAAATTTGCCGCGAGGCATCTGCACGGCTTACCCCACTGCGCCACCCATGCATTTTACAAGTAATCACCCGCTGTCCATCTACGCTAAATAAACGAAAGATAGGACTTAATCCATAGGGCGTGGCAAACTGTAAATCATCATCAATCAGTACTACTCCAGGATCATTGGCTCCTAGAGGAAAATCACTAGAAAGAGTACCAGAGCCTCCGATTACTGCATAATCAACTTTTAAATCTAAATTCACCATATTATCCATCCTTACTAAAATGTTTTTATAATATTATACTGCGTATCACGCTGGGCTGGCGTTTTGCCAGTAGCCTTGATTAATTCTAGCATTTTATCAATTGACATTTGGTATGTTGTCCCGGCGGCTCGTACTACATTTTCTTCTAGCATGATGCTTCCTAAGTCATTCGCACCAAAAGCTAAGGTTAGTTGTCCAATATTTTGGCCCTGGGTAACCCAAGAGCCCTGAATATGCTTAATATTATTAAAGTACAGCCTAGCCACCGATAAGGTCTTTAAGTAGTCCCAAGCAGAAATTTTTTCACCGCCCATTTCGGTATTACCTGGTTGGTAGGACCAAATAATAAAGGCGCGAAACCCGCCTGTTTTTTCCTGGAGATTGCGGACTTTCTCCATATGCTCCATCCGATCGGCATAGCTTTCTCCCATGCCGATTACCATGGTAGCAGTAGTTTCTAAACCAACTTGGTGAGCATGTTCCATAACCATTAGCCAATCACTAGCACTAATTTTTTTGGGACTTACTCTTTGCCGTACAGCATCAACCAAAATCTCGGCCCCACCACCTGGCAAGGAATCAAGACCTGCTGCTTTAAGCCGTGTTAAGGTTTCCTTTACGGATAGACCTTCTTTATTAGCAATATGTAATATTTCAGCTGGTGAAAAGGAATGAATGACAATATCAAATTCTTTCTTAATACATGTAAGTAAATCCGTATAATAATCAAGCCCGAGGGTGGGATTAAGGCCGCCTTGCAGCATGACTTGTGTACCGCCTGCTTCTATTGTTTCCCGTAATTTATCAAAAACAACGTTTTTTGCTAAGGTATAACCTTCACCATGTCCCACAGGACGATAAAAAGCACAAAACCGGCATTCGCTGGTACAAATATTAGTATAATTAATATTACGGTCAATGACAAAGGTAACCACATTCCCCGGATGCATGGTTTGGCGTACTGCATTGGCAGCCTGGCCTAGTTCTAGGATATTTCCTTGTTCTAGCATTTCTAATGCTTGACTGGTCGTGACCATTGCACTCATTTTATCACCTTCACAAACTCAATTTCAGGTATCTTCTCAATCAGTCCAAGGCCATGGGCTAATTTATAATACATTAGCAAAGCCTGCTCGTGACGAGGGGTAAATTGATAGTTTAATAATTGTATATAATTTTTAATTTGCGGAGCCGTAAAGGAAACCTTCTCGGCTAGCATTTCTGCTGCTATTGGTAAGTTCGATAAGCCATAAGAAAAGCCACCTGTCACCTGCTCATATACCATTTGTACTAGTTCAGGATGAGCCGCAGCAAATTTACGGTTTACTACCCACACTGCATACACCATGGCAAGGCCTGTCATTCTACGCCATTCTGCACCTAAATCATAATAATAATATCCCGACTCTCGATGATGATACGCATGGAGGGCATCATCACCAATAAATAAAACGGCCTGGGCATCGTCTAGTACTCCCCCCTCAAGGGATAAAGGACTAATAAAGTATTCAGGATTTGCGTAATAAGCATGATGCATAATGATTTTTAAGAGACCATGGGAGGTAGCAGATTTAGCCGTTAAGGCAATACGCGCCTGCCTTAGTTCTTCAATGGGCTGTTTTGAGACTAATAAAATACTCTGTAGAGCACCTTCTGCATTAATGGAAACATCAGGCAATAGTAATACTTTGTCACTATGTTTCGCGTAAATAATGGAAGATACGGGGCTTACATCTAGCTCCCCGGCAATGACTAAGCTATTGAGCTCTGCTGGCGTCCCTGGATGCACCTGAACGTTGTCGCCAAAACCACCATGCACCAAACCATGGTGCAGTGGCAAACAATTTATAAAGTTAATATCTCCTAAGGTTGGTTTCTTCATATCATTACACTCCACTTACACATTCCATTGGTCGATAAAAAGTATCTCGTTCCACTGCTTGGTAACCTGTTTCTGCTACAAGGCTAATAATCTCAGCCTTGGTAATACCCGTTTTTGTAACAGCCCCAGCAGCATGAATAATTTTTTCTTCTACAACCGTGCCATCTAAATCATCCGCACCAAAAGTCAACGCTAACTGAGCGATAGGCAACGTCAGCATCATCCAAAAAGCCTTTATATGATCAAAATTATCAAGTATCAGCCTTGCTAAAGCAATCATTTTAAGATCTTCCCAAGATGTGACGCGCTTTAATTCAGGAAAACCAGTATTTCCTGGATGAAACGGAAAGGCTACAAAGGCCTGAAAACCACCCGTTTGATCTTGAATGTCCCGCAAGGTTAATAAGTGATGTATTCGTTCTTCAATGGTCTCAATATGCCCATATAACATGGTAGCATTGGTCGGTAACCCTAAAGCATGAGCAGTGGTAATCACTTCAATCCACTGGGCGGTTGTCGCTTTATTCGGGCAGATAATCTTACGAACACGGTCATCTAATATTTCCGCTCCACCACCTGGCAAAGAATCTAGACCCGCTGCTTTTAGTTCTGCTAATACCTTTTTTACACTATAGCCCGAGATTTTAGCAAAATGTACAATTTCTACAGGTGTAAAAGCTTTTAAATGTACTTTCGGCAAGATTTCCTTGACCCCTGCTACAATATTTAAGTAATAAGAAAAGGGTTTGTCAGGATGCAATGCACTAACCATATGGATTTCACTAATATAAGGTGTATCTAGGGCCGTTTGCCTCACGACATCCATTACTTCCTGCTGTTCCATGACATAAGCCCTCTCTTGGTCCGCCGTGCAGGCGAAAGCACACAAAGGGCAGGCTGATGTACAAATATTGGTTAAATTAATATGGCGATTTACATTGTAATATATATTGTGCCCTGATTTACGTTCTTTAACAATCCGAGCTAAACTAGCTAATGCTAACAAATCATCACTTTGGTATAAAGCCAAAGCTTCTGCAAAATTTATCCGTTGTCCACCTCGTATTTTCTCCGAGGCCACCTTAACTACATTCATTTATTCCGCCACCTTATTATCATTGATGGTAGTTTTTCACACATCTTTGTCTTATTATGCAACTTATACCTCTTCGCGATGTATGTTTAATTTCCCTGCCATAATAAATAAAAACTGCAAAGGTAGGAGAAGCCCCTACCTTTGCAGTTCATTTTTACATTTTTTATAAACCTATGTTTTCAATGTCTTGCAATTCCATTTTCCGAGTATTGCTCTAACAATTGTCCTACTGGAACAATTTCATACCCTTGAGCTTTAATTTTTTCTAATAAGATAGGTAATGCTTCTGCTGTTTGTACAGGGGTATCGGAAGCATGCATTAAAATAATTCCCCCTGGTTTTAATCGTTTCATCACTCTTTCGACAATCACATCCCGCCCTGGGTTCTTCCAGTCTAGAGAGTCAATATTCCAAATAATTGTTTTGTAGCCCATTTCATCAGTTACCTTTAACGACTGTTGACTGTAATGACCATTTGGCGGGCGTAGCAATGTAGCCTCTACACCAGTCACTTCTTTAATTAACGCATGTGCTTTTTCAATATCTTCCTTGACCCATTCCCGCGTCATATCTCCATAATTTTGATGGCGATACCCATGACTGGCAATTTCATGTCCATCTGCGACCATCCGTTTTGCTACCGCTGGATATTTTTGCGCCCAGGGGCCCATAATGAAAAAAGTTACTTTTATATTATTCGCCTGTAGTGTATCAAGAATGGAAGGAGTAAACTTATTTCCCCAAGAATGATCAAAGGTAAGGGCCACAACCTTGCGTTCCGTTCGCGTACTGGCAATCGCCATCGGTCCTCCAGCAATCATTTCCGCAACCTGGATATACATGGCACCAATCGCAAATAGCCCAAGTGCCCCATAAAACAAATGCCGGTAATTAAAGAATCGCCGTAAATTTATAATCATACCCCTTCCCCCTTCTACCACGTACATTTAAATCTATGCGATAGGATAAGAAAGTATGAATAAAAAGAGGTTATTCAACAATCGCCAACTAATCACCAACAATCGCCAACTTCGTACAAAATATAATGTACGTTGCGCCCCTTCCCCTGCATTTTAAAAATACCTTTTTGCACTAAATCTTTAAGCATACGACGGGCAGCCTCATCAGAATATCCGATAATTTCACAGCACTGCTTATTGGTAATTTTTCCGTGCTTTTTAACATATATCCAACGCGATTAGCGATTTCGTTCTTCTCCGTATCATGTATACCAGTGCAAGAAAATAGGCAATGAGTCCACCCTCATTGCCCTGCAAAAAAACAAACATACTAACAACGGTGTTTGGCAGGAATTCAGCTCGGTGAGCTGTGACCTTGCAAATCCGCCTTTTTTCATAGCTTACTCCTTACAATGCTTTCGGTTTTGCTATAACTCTTAACATTTCCCATTCAGCATCAGTAAGTGTTTCAATATCTCTACTTTGTACATTCATTTTTTTATTAAATCTTGTAGTTTTTGCTCGGCTTCCGCGAGTTCAATCTTTGTTTTTTCAACTTCCTTATACCAGTACTGAGACTGACGCAACGCATTTTGGTCGTCTTTGTTATCCAGGTATATTGCATAAAATTTTTTAGCATTTTTTTCTTGCTTTGCTAAATTTGTTTTGCAAGTGGATACACGTCGCTTTGCATTTGTCAAATCTTTCAACTTACTCATCGGCAAGAATCTCCTCGATTACATCTTCATCCAATTCAAAATTTGTAGGATCCTTCTCAGAAGCTTCATTAATACATTCAACTGGAATTTGGTTCTTAATCGAAAACTTTACCCATTTATCAGGAATTTCTTCACCCCAACTAAATAACCAGACTTTCGATTCCTTGTCCCATTCGCATTCATTTATTGAATATGGTACCGTCTTTTTACTTATTTTCATTTTAATTAACCTCCTTTTTACCGCTACCGCCCGCGGCTAAAATAGGTATGAAAAATAATGTACGCATTTCATATTCAGCATTAACATATTTTTCCACGTAATAACACTCCAATTTCTTTATTCTTCTTTTTCCACTAAGGCACATTATCAATGAAGCTTGATTCTATTTTATATATGTTAAGTGTTATTGCCAAAGGAAATATCTTATTTAGGAGTTGTCCAGTGAATTTTTCTCGCGGTGGAGCCCTCTAAGTTCATTAATTCTTCTCAGTTCCCGAATTGTTTTATTTTTAGCCCATTCATCATCGCAACAAAACTTTCGCAACATGTCCCATTTATCATCCGCGATAGAACACTCCGTAAATTTTACTATTTTTTTATAATCTTCTTCATCTACTAATGGCATAAGATAATATGCAGCTGACAATCTCATAATATCCATAAACATTAAAAATTCTTGAGGATCATCAAGATTGAGTATCATCTCTGCTTTTTTTACAAGGGCTTTATATTTTTCATCATCTGATATCGCAATACTGATTTTATTTAGTTCTTGTCCTACATCAGTATCTGCCCTTGGTTTAATATCATACATTTGTGCCGCTCCCCAAAGCGCTGGATAACTAAGTTTTTCATAGCCACTTAGATATTCATACTTTTCACCATGCATCTTTAATCCCAAAAGATGAATAATGAATTGTGCCAACCCATCAGCTTGAAGCATTCCCTTCTTATACTCGCCATTGGTACTTTCATTTAAAGCATGCCCATAGACTAATTTTGACGAAAGCATATGTGCATCCTGCTTCATTACGAATCGATTTAGTTCAATCAAAGTGTCTAGCGCTTTTCCCATCAAACGATACCGCAATACTTCATCTGAATGCAACAGATTCTTCATTAATATAAAAATCTGCTTATTAATGCTCTCCGTTAACAGGCATTCTAATTTAGCATTCATAAATGCTGGATTTGATTCGATTATTCGCAAATCTTTTTCTGACATATAGGTTTCTAGATTAACTACTAAATCACTATACAGTTCTTCTCTCGTGCTGAGTTTTCTATCGTTCTTATTATTAAGCAAAAATCTAGAATCTATTAACGTTAAAATAAAACCTTGGTATTCTGGCTGGATTAAATACATAGCCTCATTGTTATCTTTGGCAACTTGAAAATCAGACACTTCTAATTTCCCATCGCTTAATTCACATATTTTTTGGATTAGCCTCCTGATAGTTTTCCCACTAAATGTAACGCCCCTTCTAGAATATTTCGTCAGGTAAGCTGCAATTTCATCAGCATTAATTTCTACTTTACCAATTTTTCTTTTTACAATATCCGGGTCTATTTCATTTGAATCCGACTTTAGCTTATTAGTAAAATCAGAATTCCTCCCCATAATTTGGCACCTCCAAACTTGAAATCACCAGAATACTCATTATTTCTTAAATGATATAAATATCCAACTAAGCTTGCGCTATTGTAAAAATTGCGTTATTGGCATATGCGCGAACTGTAATCGTAAGACTGTAACAATACTAAATTCCCTCAAGTCTTGCCGTACCACACATCAGTTACAAGTACAACCTTTAATAGCCTTAGGAAGGATAGAGCGCGAAGTCCGACGAAGGACAGACAATACACCGCTCCGGCCAGAAGCCACTCGCCCACGGTTTTGCAACTACTACACATTCTTATGCCAAGTAGCTGTGGAAGTCGACTCCTGACCTCCGCTAGTCTTCTCGTGGTCGCACTCTATTTTATCAAGTGACGTTGCACCTCATTTCTGCTTCGTGCGCTGCGCTCGCCGGCTATCGCCAGAACTGCTCGACTACTTTTACGGCCGCATCCCTCATCTTGTGGCTCGCACCCGCTTTCCACTCACTGTAGTATCTCAATAAATAATACCATATGAAAAAAACCATACTCTTGTGATGAAACTTATTTTTATACCACTCTATGCGCCACTTTTGATTTTCACTTTTAATATTGGCGCATAGACAAAGCCACGAAATTCAAGGCTCTTTACACATCTCTATGCGCCGTTTATGCGCCACTTATGTTTTATTCGAAGAAAATTGTCCTATACGTCACTACACCAATGATACCTTGTTTGCTTCAATAATCCCGTTTTATCAATCATACCGTCAGCAATTAACTTAGACAAAGATCGTTGAAGGTTTCTACGCGGAATATCCAGGCCAATACGACTATGAATCTCACTGATGGATGCATTCTTATATTTTTTTAAGTCAGTACAAATAAGCTCATGTAATCGGTGTGGCTCAATATCTTTTAACGTCGTTTGGGTGACCAACTTCAAACTGCGAATCATTTCTGGAGAAATACGATAAGTCATCCCCTTGGTCCGTCCTCGAGTATGAACCAGTTTCCAGTTAATTAGGCGTCCCAGCCATGGTTTTAGATCGATCGCATCTTTCAGATCTAAAAAATCACACAACTCCAAGGCTGTCATCATTTCATGCTGCGCTAAAATGCAAAGACAAATTCGCTCTCGCTGACTTAATTGATGCGTCTGATCGACCATCGCAACAAAATTAATAACTTGCGTATTATAAATACGGCGTCTGACTGTTACGGAAAAATAATCTGCACCCTCTTCAAGCTCAGGGCGCTGTTTTCCTTGCGATAGCAATACATCATATACAACATCGTAGCCGCTGCCTTCTCTCTCCATGAGCTTTAAGTCGTGAAACACTTTGGCCAAATTCTCATTACGCCGAACACTGGCATGTAAGATATTACGCGTGGTAACCCCAAGTGGCAACAAGCCGGGATTCACAATCTGCAAACGATCTGGATATAAATTAATAAAAATATCACCCCGTTGCGTGTAGGGGCGGTGGACTAAAGCATTTATCAGTAGTTCTCGTACAACCGTCTTATCATAATGCGCTATATGCTGCCGATATAAACCATCCGGAAATTCGTAGCTTTCCTTCCAATCCGGAACCTCATTCCATATGGCTTCTAACATCTCCATAGGATTCAAACTATAATCATCCCATATAATTTTATTTACCTTCGCATCATTTTCATCATATTTGATAAATTGCACAACAGGCGCAGACCCTAGTTTTGCTCTATCCGTTCGTTTACCAATACACAATATGCCCAAGTTAGTTAGATACTCTCCATCAGCCAGCAAATAATGCTCTAACAATTCTTCATCAGACTTTTCTTTAACCGATTGCTTAACACGTTCTGACATCCGAATACCAAAACAGAAGTTGCGACACTTCGCCTCATCAACACAGCCCTTTACTACAGCGCTAGGATTGTATTTCTTTCATCTTACCCTGTTTCTTCGGTATTATTACTAAAAATACCTGCTCGCTGATAAATTTCAAGTGTTCCATTTTCTCCCCTCCCGGGTCAGGGGTGGGCACAAACATTCTGAGCCAGGGCGAAGATCGC
>JAPUES010000079.1:0-13831 GCA_027492445.1 Sporomusaceae bacterium
GGGAGGATTCACTTTGGTAGCTGTATCAAAGTTTCTTACAGCCTCATCCGTTAACGACAAATGATGGGGGGTAGCTTCTGCTGTAACTTTGACCCCTCTTTTCTTAGCCTCGCGAATGAGCTGTACTGCCCCTTTACTGCTGACATGAGCAATATGCACTCTAGCATCTGTATATTCAGCCAGCATAATATCCCGGGCTACCGCAATATCTTCCCCTACAGCGGGCCTGCCTTTCATACCTAGCATAGCAGACACAGCACCTTCATGCATTACCCCTCCTGCAACTAAAGAGTCATCTTCAGAATGGGTAATAACCGGACAATCAAAATTACTTGTATATTCAAGGCCTGTTTTTAGCAAATGATTGTTATTAAGGGAACTTCCATCATCGGAAATGGCGACTGCACCTGAAAATATCATATCACCAATTTCCGCTAGTTCCTTGCCTTCTTGCCCTTTACTAAGAGCCCCAATGACCTTGACGTTTACTACACCTTCTCGCTTAGCCCGCTCTAAAATCCCCGATACAATGATAGCACTATCAATAACTGGTTTGGTATTAGGCATACAAGCAATGGTTGTAAATCCACCTGCTGCTGCAGCCCTCGTGCCAGATACAATATCTTCTTTTGCTTCTAGGCCTGGTTCACGTAAGTGCACATGCATATCAATGAGTCCTGGAACAACTACCAGTCCTTGGGCATCAAAGACTTCTGCCCCTTCCCTACTTACCTGATTCCCCATAGCAATAATATGACCATTTTCCATTAAAATATCTAACGAACCATCAAAGTTTCGCGTAGGACTGATTACCCTTCCACCTTTAAGCAGTAGTTTCAATGTCCTTACCTCCCATCAACACCAAAAATAGCACTGCCATTCGAATCGCCAGTCCATTTTTCACTTGTTCTTGTATGACGGACTGATCACCATATGCTACATCAGGAGAAATTTCTAACCCACGGTTCATAGGTCCTGGATGCATAATAAGAGCATCCGGTTTTGCTAGATTTAGGCGAGCTTGATTAATTCCAAAAATCCGAGCATATTCCCGAGCAGAAGGAAATAGTCCTTTGCCCTGACGTTCGCGCTGAATACGTAAAACATTTACAACATCCGCTCCATCAACAGCATCTTCCACCCGATTATGGACATACACTCCAGAACTTTCAATGTCTCTTGGCATTAAAGTTTTAGGTCCTGCTAGATGTACCTCAGCGCCCATTTTAGATAGCCCCCAAATATTGGACCTCGCCACGCGACTATGTAAAATATCACCAACAATAGCTACTTTTAATCCCGCTAAATTCCCTTTTTTCTCCTTAATACTATACATATCAAGAAGTCCTTGGGTGGGATGTTCATGAGCACCATCCCCTGCATTTACAATCACAGGCTTTGCCACCTTGGCAGCATATTGAGCAGCGCCCTCAGCTTCATGACGCATAACAATAATATCAACACCCATAGCTTCCACTGTATATAAGGTATCGCGCAAACTTTCTCCTTTGGTTACACTACTAGCACTCGCTGTAATATTAACCACATCTGCTCCTAAATATTTACCTGCTAGTTCAAAGGATGTTCGCGTTCTAGTACTTGCTTCAAAAAACAAATTAACAATGGATTTGCCCCGCAGGGTAGGAACCTTCTTTATATCACGATCAATAATTGACTTCATTTCCTGGGCTGTTGCTAGCACCAGTTCAATTTCCGGTACGGACATGGTTTCAAGACCTAAAATATCTTTTCCACGTAGTGAGACCAGACGTTTACTCACAGTCACTCCTCCTTATAAATAAAACTCCGGGCCAGACAGGCAAGGAGCTTGGCAGCAGCAAGTAAAACTTGAGCTAGGCAAACATCCTTACTAAACTCTCTGGAATAGCTTAAAGGATAGTATTTGTATTTTTACAATAGAATACGCCTTGGCAAGCTTAGGTTCTTAATTTAAAATTTATATTTATTCACTTTTCCTGTATATATATACTAACATATTCAGAAAAAAATTGCCAACCTTATAGGAGAAATCCCAATATACTATTCTTAGATTTATAAATATATATAAAAATGCCTTCTTGGCATGTAAGGGCACAAGAAGGCATAAAAAATACACTACTTTACTAAATGTCTCCTTGCCAGCCTCACAGGACCAGCTTAAAGGCTATATTCTATTAGATATAGAATAACAAAATTCGCCCTCTATTGTCAACCTATTTTTGAAATGTAACATCCCTCACTATCAGAAACAATAAAAATTTCTGATAGTGAGCTCCAACTTAGCTGACTTGCATAAGGCTACCATTATTAATCTTATATTCAGCATGTAAAGTCTCAGTACCAAACTTAAAGGTAATATGATTACCAAAAGCCTGATTTGCTGCAGTCCAATTATCAATGGAAATAGAAGCATTTGTATCATATTGTATAAGAAGCTTAGAACCATCTTGCTTAATAGCAAAATCAGAAGGCAAAATATGATCTGACATCTGGAATGTAAATTTACTGTTTGCTCCATCAATTGCAGCAACATTAAACACTACATGGTCGTTACCGGAACCTTCACGATCAAATTTCATGTCAACATTCCCTTTGGCCTTGATTCCACTTGTTAGACTTCCCAAGATGTAAGTATCATCATCCTCCTGTCCATACAATAAATCATTGCCGCCTGACCAAATAACAGTATCATTGCCCTTTCCACCATAAATTTTATTATTACCTTTGCTGGCGACTATAACATCCTCTCCACTGCCACCATAGATAATATTGGTGCCACTGCCACAATAAATTTGGTCATTTCCTGTGCCACCATAGATATACTGATTACCGAGACCACCATAGATAATATTATCACCACCAGCACCACTGATGATATCGTTACCATTACCAGCATAAATAGTGTCGTTTCCATTCGTCCCCATAACAAGTTCATTCTTAGTAGTTGTTCCGTGATATATATTGATACCGTCTTTCATTAAAACCGTATTTTGAGGATAAGAAAGCTCTGTACCATCAAACACACCAAGTTGTTGTCCTGGTTCATGTCTATCAATACGAATGTCTTCCCCACCTGTCAGCACTTGGTATTCGTAGAGACCTGCACGATAATTGGGCAAAGACCACGCATTTTCATTGCGGGATAAAGTATAAGGGATTGGTACAAAAAGCCCCACATGATTATCCTTTTGAAATTCTCCCACTAAATCCCCTTCCGTAACAAAATTAATAATATTGGAAAATTGTTCGGGTTTAAAGTCACGACCAGCCATCTGTTCAATTTGACTCAGTACCCCTGGACCTTCAAAAGCGATAGTAGGAATTGCCGTACCAGTGTCCAAATAATATTTAGCTGAAACCAACTGGGACATTGCGCCCCCTAAAGAATGACCACTGATAACTTGTTTGTAATCGGAATAATCGGAATTAAGTTTATCCTGCACGTTACTAAACCAAGCATATGCCTTATAAAACTGATCTGGTATTTTACCAGATAGCATTTGCAAATCCGATACACCATCTGCTCCTAAAAGAGCACCCCATTTTTTATATAATTTTTGGTATTCTGCCTCGGTGGCCGCACGTGTAAAGCCATCACTACAATCTGAAATATCTTTAAACAGTGGGGTCATCAATGCATTCCCTGCTAGAATTTTGGTAAAGCCATGAGATCCTTCAAAGGATATATTAATTTCCTTTGTTTGATCATTCACAAAGACTCTAGCATTCAGTCCCGACCTAAGATCATCATCAATAAAAAGAATTTCTTTCCATTTATTTACTAGGTCTGAGTCACGCAAAACGTCCTTGTATACAACATAGAATTCTTTATACGCCATTTTGAGCAAGTCCGAAATAGCAGATTCACTGCCCTGAGTTTGAATAGGGCTGAGTGAAACATTGGTGTTAATACCAGCTGCAATTTGGCCCTCGATTTTAGTTCTGAGGCTTTTCGCTTCACTCTCTAGGTTCCAATTAATAGCATGACTATCAAATACCCTTTCACTGAACGCCATCATTCCAGATATAGATAATTGTTCTGTTGCGCTCAGCAAAATGCTTCCAGCCGCCGAACCAACTTTACTACTTACTGAGCTAATTACAGAAGACTCATCTCCTAAACGCACCACTCCCGCAACTCTCTTGACATCGGTAATTAACCGATTGGCAATATTAGTAAAAATACTCATTTAAACAATGCACCTACCTTACTAAGGCTGCTGCTAATTACTTTAGTTTTTTTGATACTCTTTATCTCTAACAAAAAAACCCCTCCATATTATAATATTTTAGATAATACTACATTTTTGGAAATATTCAATTTTTTCCCAGTAAGAAAATAACCCCACTTAGAGGGTTATTTTCCATTATCGACAACCATTCTTTAATCAGCTTACTTACCCTAATTTCCCTGTGATAACATCTGCTTTATACACCACATCATCAAGATAGCATCTGCCATTTGTGAATTGGAAGGCAATTTGTTCACTATGCTGGGCAAAAATATCAACGGCATTTTTAAACGTCACACTTGCTGGTGCGTTGCCTAAATTATCTGTCATAATAATATCATTGCCATTTTTTGTCCACTTCATATCTTGGAAGCGGATTTCATCAGCAAAGTTAAACAGTAAGGTACTGCCACTTGCCATATTTCCTTCAAAAACCACAACATCATTACCGAAATTTGTAAAATTACGTTCCCACTTAATATCGGTATTTCCTACAGCGCCACTTTTAATAATAAAAGTATCATCACCTTCATTACCCATTAGTATGTCACTGCCACTGGACCAAATTAAGGTGTCATTACCTGCACCGCCACACAGTATATCATCGCCTTCGCCGCCATCTAAGATATCATTTCCAGCACCACCATACAAAATATCTTGACCAGCACCACCATAGAGCTTATCGTCACCTGCATCACCAGCAATATAATCATCACCATTTCCACCTATGATAGTATCGTTTCCGTTACCACCACCTAAAAAGTCACCATTATTGCTGCCTTTGACAACATCATTGCCATCACCAGCTAATACAAAGGCATTTTTTGTTCCCGTAACCTTAGCGCCAACATCAATGAAATTACCGTTAGCATCGCCAATAATCTTAACTTCAGCAATTCCTATGTTTGATCCTGTCCATACTTTTCTAGGTGCTAAAAAATCACGGAAAACAGCAGAACCTAGACCAATATCACCACTCAAATCTTTGAGGCCAACTGCAGTACCACTCCACAAAGCATCCGATTGGTCTGGTTCATGACGGTCAAAGCGCGTAACGCTAATATTGCCAGCAGATAATCCATTTAAAGACGTTGGTAAATCAGGTGTTGTAAGATTAAGACCCATTGCTGATTTAAGGACATCATACTGCACATCCCCTAAATCTTCCCGCGCTGTTAATAGATAAGGAACTATCATATTAACACCTACATGACCATCTTTACTCGGATCTACATTGTAGTTTACAGCACCTACGGGGTCTTTATCCGTAATTAAATTCACAACATTACTAAAATCTTGGGCTTTAAATGTAGATATCACTGCTTTTGATTCTTCTAATCTTCCTAACGCTGTAAAGGAGTGTAAGCTATAGGTTCCACCTGTAGGAAGATGAATGGATTTTCCAGCGAGAAGTTGTTCCTGAGCATAAATTTTCAATTGCCTTAGCATACCAGGACCAGCTTCAGCAATAGTAGGTAGTGCAACTCCAGTATCGATAAAATACATACCCGACATCATTTGTGCTAAGCCGCCCCCTAAGGAATGTCCTGCGATAGAAATTCCATATCCTTTAGAGACATATGCACTTGTTGCCTCACCAACCATTCTTTTAAATTCTACATAACCTTCACGCATTTGCGCGGGAATGACGCCTGTAGCAATTTCAAGATCAGCAAGACCATCTTTACTTAACCAGAGTGGACTTAATTTTGTGTTTGGCTGAGTTCCTTCTAGGGTAATAGCCACTTGCTTGTTTGCTTCATCTACATATGTACGGCTATTATAAGCATGCAGTGTCTCTACTTCAGAAACCAATTTCCATTTATCGGTTATGGCCGTATTCGTAACCATTTTTCCTTTATAAATTAACCAAGATAAATCGCCAATGGATGCTTCACTATGAAAGCGATTATCCACAATAACTTTATTATCTCGCACATTAATATTTCCTGATACTTCAGAGAATGTAGGAGCTGGTGTAAGACTAGGCAAAGCATTATATGCATTCAATGCTGTATCCGTTGCCATAGAAGCAACACCGTTTACGAAAGTGATAGGATCTGTAATTGAAGGATTAGGCCCGAAAACGGCCACCTTTGCGTCTTGGACAACCTCATTTAGAAGGTTTACTGGACCTTCTTCAAGCACTCGCGGAATTTGGGCAGTCACGACTCTTGTAAGATTTTTAGCAAGATTGACTAAAAACATATTTTAGTACCCCCTACTAGCTCAAAATTTGCTTCATTGAATCTCATATTCTCCATCAATAAAACCCCTCTCAATATTTTTTTATTTATTTTAGTTAAACCAGCAAGTAACTGATTTAAACATAAAACCAAAATTTAATTTGAGTACAACCTTGAGTATGTCCTTATGTCTCTTAAACGATATATAAATAAATATGACCGATAATACCTTTATTACTAAAGGTATTATCGGTCATATTATAGCCAGTAACATTTGTACCACTATCTATTCTACCGCATATATATAATTTTAATTTACCATTAATCAGGCATTGCTGGTAAGTACTGCAAGGACATAAAATAGTAGTGCATGACTCTATTTTATTTTCCACTTATCAACTTACACTAAGTATAAAAGAAATTTGGTTTTGTGTCAACGCAAAATGGGAATACTTTCCTGGTGTTTTTTTATTCAAAAACCACTATAACCGTAACCCTATCATTTTGCAAATCAAAAATTGGTACAACATTGCTGATTTTATTTTCATTTTGACTATGTACAAAGAAAAGAGCCTCGGTAATATTGTGTTGGGCTATTTTTTCTACATAATCAATATTGACTTCACTTGTCGATGCCATTTTTTTATCCCCATCGGAAAAAAAACCTACCAAGATATAAATAATAACTGAATTGCTCATAACCGTAACTTTACACTTTTGCGGGCCTCTTCCGGTTAGCTCCCGGATACGCTTGGCAAATATGCTAGCCATCTGATCTTCTGTCACCTTAGGTACAAGACTCTTATTTTTATTAAAGATTTGATTTTCAAAAATAGAAACAGCGAACAGTTGATAGCTATGATCTATTTTCACCACTGAAAAACTTGAATATTTAATAGTTTCTTTATAGTATTGCTCTAAGGAAGTCTCAACATAATTCATAACCATCTTACTCAATACGGATTTAGAGGCTCTTAGTTCTATGGCATGTTTAAAACCATACATTTGCAATACTGTGGTTTCCCAATTTGGCTCCGTAATGGCATGGGTAAACCTTATATCTCTTTGCACTAATACGGATTGCACTTTTTGCATCGGAAAATGATACTTCAGACACAACTGATCCAATAGCTTTTGTGATAATGCAATATCACTATCTATTGATAATGGATTGATATTCTCCATGACTATCTCCTCCTCAGAAGAACAGCCGCGTCCGACAACTATTTACTTTACGAATTTTGAATAGTAACACTTATAGGAACATTATAACTATTTGACGCTTTTATGTCAAGATTCGTCAAAAATCGTCATTTCATTCAAAAACCTACTGAATTCAGTAAACTAAATAGCAATACCGGCTTACAGCTTTTTTCATAATAACAGACTCTATTCTCTCTTGCATCATAAAAAAAACTAAGCATCTTAGCCTTCTTGTTGGGTGTGTAAATTATGGTATATTCCTTGTAACTTTAATAATTCAGCATGAGATCCTTGTTCCGCCACTCGTCCTCGTTCTAATACAATAATATGATCACAACGCCGTACCGTAGATAAGCGATGGGCAATCATAATCATAGTACGTCCTGCCGAAATTTCATCAAGGTTATCCATAATAATCCGTTCTGACTCATAATCCAAAGCACTGGTAGCCTCATCAAATATTAAGATTCGCGGATTTGTAAGTAAAGCCCTGGCAATGGCGATGCGCTGTCTTTGACCACCTGACAGGGCCGTTCCTCTTTCACCAACCACCGTATCATAACCTTCTGGCATTTCTTCAATAAATTCATGAGAACCGCTAACCTTTGCTACCTGAATAACCGTTTCCATAGAGGTTTCCAAGCAAGTGGCCGCAATATTATCACGAATTGTTCCATTAAATAAAAAATTATCTTGGAGTACTACACCAATTTGTCTCCGCAGCCAAGCTGGTTCCACCTGAGCCAAATCAACACCGTCAATGAGCACTCTGCCAGATTCAGGCACATATAAGCGTTGAATCATTTTCGTAAGGGTGCTTTTCCCAGACCCTGATCGTCCTACGATTCCAACACTAGTGCCTGGTTTGATATGAATACTCAGTTGATATAAGACTTCAGCCGTATCCGGGCGATAGCGAAAATTAACGCGATCAAAAACTATTTCACCACATACGGCAGGCAGCGTAGTTCGATTTGCATTAAAAGCAGGTTCTGCCGTTTCATTTAAGATATCGCCAAGGCGATCTACAGACACCATCGTCTGCTGGAAATTCTGCCACATATTCACCAAGCGAAGAATGGGAGAAATCACTTGTCCTGACATCATTTGAAAAGCAATCAACGCACCAACCGTCAATTTATCCTCCATTACCAAATGAGACCCAAACCACAAGACAACTAATACAAAAACCTGTTGTATGAAACTACCAATGTTCCCAGCAATATTACTTAAATTGGTGGTTGCAAAAGCAGTTTGTATATACCTAGCCAACATTTGTTCCCATTTTTGAATGAGTTGTGCTTCCACAGCTAAGGATTTAACCGTTTGGATGCCAGTAACAGCTTCAATTAAAAAAGCCTGATTTTCTGTGCCTGTTGTAAACTTATCATTTAATTTTTTTCGATAAATAGGAGTCACGACAAGATTGAGCAATATGTATATAGGTAGAATAAGCAACACAATCACACTCAAGGTCGTTGAGTACATAAACATGGCAACAATATATACAATGGCAAAAATGGTATCGAGTACCACTGTGAGAGCTGAGCCAGTAATAAATTGACGCACATTTTCTAATTCGCGAACTCGAGCCACTACATCCCCAACCTGCCAGGTTTCAAAGTATTTGATGGGCAAAGCGGTAATGTGGCGAAACAATTTTGTACTCAATACCACATCAATTTTATTGGTGGTATGTGTAAATAAATAGCTACGCATCCCTGTGATTAAGATTTGAAAGACAGAAACAACAGCCATTCCAATTACTAATATATCTAAGGTAGTCAAACTACGATGTACCAAGACCTTATCAATAATCACTTGTGTAAACATCGGACTTACCAAGCCAAAAATTTGGAGGAGAAAGGATAAAAACAATACTTGTCCTAAAAACCGTTTATAACGCCAAATTGCAGGAATAAACCAAGATAAATTAAATCTTCTTTCCTTCTCCTTAAGAGCCACCCTAGTCGTAATTAAAACAAGCTCACCTTGCCAAGCATTAAAAAATTTTTCCAATGATAGGAGAAAGGGCTGGGGTCGATAAGGGTCAATGATTACTACATTTTCCCCTTCACACCTTACCAGGACAACATAATTGCCATTTTTAAGAATCGCAACTCCAGGCAGGGGCATCGTTGCAAGTTTTTCCACTTTAATCTTGATCAAACGTGACTTGAGGCCTAATTCCTTGGCTGCCCGTTGCATGGTCATAGTATCCATACCCGCACTATTTACCGCATAGGCACGCCGCAGTTGCGCTTCATCAGCTGGTATACCATATAACTTAGCCACTGTAACCAAACAACTAAGGGCCGTATCCAAAGCTTTACTTTCTGGTACTTGCTTATTTTCTTCTGCTTTACTCATTATAATTATCTCTCCCTCAAAGCCTCACTTTGGTACTGGCGGAAGGGATCAAGGAAGAATTCTATAATTCTTTTTTGCTTGATCTTTATTTCTCCTGTAGCAGTCATACCAGGACTAATTCCAACCTCGTGGTTATTTACAATAAATGAATTCTTATCAAGACTTAGAACCACACGATAAACTCGCCCTTTTTCTTTATCCTCCACAGCATCAGCACTAATTTCTAACACTTTAGCATCAATAGTACCGAATTTTTGGAAACTAAAGGTTTCAATTTTAACCTCAGCCTCTTGTCCTATTTGAATAAAGCCAATATCTTTATTGGCAGCCCAAGCTTCTACTTGAATTTCTGCATCTTCAGGTACAACTTCCATTATGGGTTGGGCCGCTGTCACCACACCACCAACGGTATGTACCGCGAGCTGACTAACCCGTCCATTAATCGGTGCAACAATATGAGATAGTCGGTCTTTTTCCTCAACTTTTTTTAACTCTTCCTTATAGGCTTGCAATTGTTTCCTATCTTCTACCAGCTTGGTAGTAATATCCCGGTTTCGCTCTGCCTGAATGGCTAAAATTGCTTCTTGCCCCTGTTTTAAAGCCCACTCCAAACGATCAAGTTCAGCTGCTTGTGACACAATATCCTGCTCAAGTTCCATACTTTTATCTTGGTAATCAAAAAGCACAAAGGTAGCAACAGCATTTTCAGCAACCAATTGTTCGATTCTTTTTTCTTTTTCTTTTGCAATTTTATAAGAAGATTCCATTTTAATTTTATTGGCTATAGCACTTCGTAAGCTTGCTCGATATTGACCCATAGTGGCCTCTGCAGCAGAGCATTTTGTTTTGTATTCATAAAGCCTACTATTGTACAAGCTCACTTGGAATGCAATATCTTCTTCACCAATATCCGGATATTTTTGGGGTATAAACTCCCTATCTGCCTGTTCCGCGAGTAATCGATCTGTTTCTAATGTATAATAAGCTACTTCTTTTTTAATTCGCGCCACATCGGCAGCCGTAAAAGTAGTGTCTAGTTCTAATAACACCTGTCCCTTTACTACTTTTTGTCCATCTTTCACATAAATAGTTTTTACTACACCCTTATCTTCTGCTTGTATGGTCTTTACTTGCCCGGTGGGCACTAATTTCCCAGGAACAACAGCCACCTCGTCCACATGCCCAAAAATTGACCATAGAAGTACAGCATTGATTAAAGCAAATAAGGTCCATAAAAGTTTTCTTCCCATTGGCGAGGGAGGGGTTTCCACAACTTCTAAGGCTGCTGGTAAAAATTCCGTTTCCCCTTGTACTTCATTTTTTTCTGAATTCCAATTAAAGAATTGCTTAATTTTTTAATTATCATCTCAAACCCCTTGTTGCATATATAGATTATAGTAAAACCCTTTACAGATCATGAGTTCGTCGTGAGTACCATGCTCTACCACTTGCCCTCGCTCCACAACAAAGATCAAATCACAACGTCGTACCGTAGATAGACGATGCGCTATCATGAGCATGGTACGACCAGAGGAAATAGAATCTAGATTTTCCATAATAATTCGTTCCGATTCATAATCTAAAGCACTTGTTGCTTCATCAAAAATCAAGATGGACGGATTGGTCAAGATGGACCTTGCAATGGCTAACCGTTGTTGTTGTCCACCGGACAGTGCCACACCTCGTTCGCCCACTTTATTGTCATACCCCTCAGGTAGCTCAAGAATAAAATCATGAGCCCCAGCCATTTTTGCCGCCTCAATAACCTCTTCAATGGTTGCACTCGGGCGAGCCAAAGCAATATTTTCCCGTACACTGCCATTAAACAGAAAATTTTCCTGTAGTACTACACCAATTTGCCGTCTGAGCCATAGAGGATCTACTTGGGGTAAATCAATGCCATCAATCAGTACTTGCCCGCTTTCTGGCAAATACAAACGTTGCACCAATTTGGTCAATGTACTTTTCCCCGAACCCGATCGACCCACAATCCCCACCCTCATACCTGGGCTAATATGCAGTGAAATTTTATTTAATATTTCTCGCCCATCTGCTTGATAGCGAAAGGTAACTTCTTTAAAAACAATATCACCTTGCACTTTCCCTGAATTAAGACTGTTTTTCACCTCAAGGGGCTCTGGCGCGGTATTTAAAATATCACCTAATCTCTCTACCGATAAAGCGGTTTGCTGAAAGGACTGCCACATGCCGGTCAAACGATATAAAGGGGCACCAGCCTGGCCAGCTAACATTTGAAAAGCGACTAGCTGTCCAATGGTCATTTCTCCATTCATCACTTTATGACCACCAAATAAAAGCACTCCAAATCCTGTTAAAGCTTGAATTAGACTCCCTGTACTGCTTATGACAATATTAAACTTCGCACTCTCAAAGGCAGCACGAATGTACTTAGCCAATAGTTGCTCCCAACGATAATTAAATTGCGGCTCAATCGCCAAAGATTTTACCGTATGCACTCCTGTAATCGCCTCAATCAGAAAAGCATTGTTTTCTGCCCCCGTTGCCCACATCGCCTCTAGTTTTTTCCGATAAATAGGTGTTGCGATGATATTTTGGAAGATGTAAAAAGGCAAGGCTAAGAGCGCAATCAGAGTTAAAGATACACTGTAATAAAACATAATCCCAATAAAGACTATGGAAAAAAATGCATCTAAAAACACGGTCATTGCTGATCCTGTTAAAAACTCACGAATGCTATTTAAGGCAGCTACCCTAGTGAGAGTATCGCCCACCCGCCTTAGCTCAAAATACCGTAGAGGCAAGGCCATCAAATGGCGAAATAACTTACTTCCTAAAATCATATCCACTTTATTCGTCGTATGTGTTGATAAATAAGTACGTAAAATATTCATCAACGTTTGAAAAGCAGCAGCAAACAATAAGGCTAAGGCTAAAATATCCAAAGTGGATACGCCTTTATGAACAATAACTTTATCAATAATGACTTGGGTAAACAAGGGCGTTAATAAGCCAAATAACTGGAGAAAAAAAGAGGCTAGCAGTACTTCAATAAAAAAACGCTTATAACGCAGCATTACAGGTATAAACCAAGCTAAATTAAACTTCCGCCCAGCTTCCTTTAAACTAAAGGGTCGTTTTACGGTTAGAATTTCACCATTCCAAAAAAGAAAAAAATCTTCTAGTAAGATTGTGTCAGGACGTCCTGATTCTGGATTAAACACTAATATTTGTTTACCATTATTTCGACCAACTACTATATATGTGCCATCCCTCTTACCCGCTATGGCCGGTATAGGAATTTGCGTTATTTCATGTTCCTTGGGCCTTACTATTTTCACTTTTAGACCTAAAACTTTTATAGACTTGATTAGTAGTTCTCTATCCATTATTGCCTTGCCAGCGTACAAGGAGCGTATCTTACTCTCATCTACTGCAACACCTAATGAATTAGCAACTGCTACCAAACACTTAAGCCCTGAATCGAAGGGCTGAGACAGGATTGTCTCCTCATGCTTTGTTGATGTTTGTCTTATCATCTCTACCTCAACTATCTAATTACTATTCCTTACCGTTATTGCTTTTTCGCTAAACTTTTATAAACTCCTGCATGATTCACATATTTATTCAAGAAACATTTTTTCGCATCCTATTACACTACTTTACAAAAAGCTTATTTTCCACTTAGTTAATTGTTAAATTAACTAAAAAAGTATATTAAAAAAGTATATTAAAAAAGCTTTCGAGATATCTCGAAAGCTTTTAACATATGATTTGGTGCGGTAGAATGGATTTGAACCATCACGAGGTTGCCCCCGCCAGCCCCTCAAGCTGGTGCGTCTGCCGTTCCGCCACTACCGC
>JAPUES010000079.1:13931-21864 GCA_027492445.1 Sporomusaceae bacterium
CGAGAGGACTTGAACCTCCACGAAGTTGCCCTCACTAGAACCTGAATCTAGCGCGTCTGCCGTTCCGCCACGACCGCAACATCACTATTTCTCGACGACATCATTAATGATATCACAATAGCTAACTACTGTCAATCCTATTTATCCATAACTCCCCATTGCCATGCATTCCATAGGTTACCTGTTGGAGTAGCATTCGCTTGGTAGTTTACGACTGTATTTTTAACGGCATCAATATTGCTACGATAATAAAGAGGTATGACTGGATACTCTCGCAAAATGATATCTTGGATTCGAAAGTATATTTGCTTGCGTCCTTCAATATCAACAAGACGTACACCTTGTTCTGTTAGTAAATCAACCTCTGCATTACGCCACCCCGCATAGTTTTGCCCTGTAAAGCCATTAGTAGCACTAGGAATCATCTTAGAATGCCAAAGCTCCACATTACTCGGGTCAACTCCACCTACCCATGCATACATAGCCATCTCAAATCCGCGTTTTTTTAAGGTCTCACTAAAGAATACTTTGGCATCCCTCGGTCGAAGTTCCACTAAAATACCCACTTCTTTTAATTGTTGGGCTATTACACTGGCAACGGTTTCCCTATATTTATTTCCAGTAGGAAAAGCTAAAGAAAAGGCTAATTTTCTGCCATTTTTTACAAAAACTCCTCCCTCACCTAGTTTCCATCCTGCCTGTACTAATAAATTGCGCGCCGCATTTATATCACGTACCTCTGGCTTAATTGCTGGATTATAAGCCCACGATAAGGGGGATTGATCTCCTGTAGCAAGGCTTGCTGCATTCTTAAGCACATTCGTAATAATAGACTGTTTGTCTATTCCTAAGGCAATAGCTTGCCGCACACGCACATCTTGAAACAAGGAATTATCTAAATTAAAATCAAGATGTTCCCAAATCATACTTGGTGTAATAACAGCCTTTATACCATCAATATCTTTTATTTGATCAAGTTGGGCAAAGGCCATATTGCTCACAATATCAACTTCACCAGCCTTTAGTTGAATGAGCATAATATTAGTATCTGGTATTACCTTATAAATGATTTTATCTAGCTTTGGCTTACCACGATGATAAGCAGTATTGGCTTCCACTACCACATTTTCCGCAAGCATCCATTCTTTAAATTTAAAAGGTCCAGTACCAATCGGCGAGCGATTAAAAGCCGCTTTATTGATATCACTTACATTTTGCAATACATGCTTAGGTAAAATAGTGTTAAATAAGAGTAAATGACTGGCATAATATTCTTTAAATCTTACAATAACCGTATATTGATCTGGTGTATCAATTGTTTTAATCTTATCATAGCCTTCTCTGGACATTACATTTACTTTGGGATTCATGATGGTCTGCCAAGTAAATTTTACATCCTCTGCGCTGAAAGGACTACCGTCATGCCAAGTAACACCAGAACGAAGTTTATAGGTGATCGTCAAACCATCAAGGCTAATACCGCCATTTTGCAAGGTAGGAACATCCACTGCCAAATCTGGCACCCATTGCCCTTTTTCATCCGTCGCGACTAAACCGCTGAAAATAAGACTCCCGACTTCAGCAGTTGCTAGCAAATCCGATAATAATGGATTTAAAGTATCAGGTTCTTGCAGACTGCCATATACCAACTGTCCCCCTTGTTTCATTTCACGTTTAATAGGATTTGGTATGTTTTTAGTGTTGCAACCACTTACGCTCATCATTGTCATCACTAATAAACACCCGAAAACAATTAGTTTACACCCCAAAAAAGCGGGAATCTTTATTTTATGTTCAAGCTGCAAAATAAACTTTCACCTCACTTTCCATATAGCTCTTGGTAATGTTTTTTACTATATACTACTTTATTTACATATTCCCTAGTTTCCGGAAAGGGAATTTTATCGACTTCATGAAAAGACATATTCCACTCATAGCGATTCATCCACTGCTTTACATTACCTCGTCCACCATTATAGGCAGCTAACATGAGAACTTCATTCCCTTTAAATTCTTTTTTTAAGGAATCCAAATACCAGGTGCCCATACTAATGCTAATCTCAGGATTTTCCAAATCATTTAAAGTAAAACCTTCATAGTTCATTTGCTCCGCTACCCACGTTGCTGTTTCTGGCATCATCTGCATTAATCCTAAAGCACCTTTGGGCGAGCGTGCTGCCGTATGAAATTTACTTTCTGTCCTCATAACAGCAACAATGAGAAAAGGATCAATATCTTTTTCAAGGGCGCAATTATATACAATTTCCTGATAAGGGAAAGGATATACATATTTTTTTTGAAACCATTCTCCATTATAAATGCCATATCCACCTACGGCAATAACCAATACAAGACTTACCAGGACTCTCATCCGGGTTAAAATGTGCAAAACAAATCACTCCGCATCCTTACTCTTTACAATTTTACCGTTGCCTGATTTTTGCCCAGGCCATTTCTACTTGTTCTCTTGTCTCTCCTAGGGCAGAATTATTATCAATAAGGACATCTGCCCTGCTAGCTTTTTCCTCTAAATTCATTTGGGAGGCAATTCGCGCCTTAGCCTGCTCACTCGTTAAATGATTGCGAGCGATTAGTCGTGCCACTTGAATTTCCGTTCTAACATATACCACCCATATTTCATTTACCTTCCCCTGCCACTCTGCCTCAAATAAGAGAGGCACATCTAATACGACAAGATTTACACCTATTTCCTTAGCTTGACTAATAGTTTCCTGCACTTTGGCTGCTATAAAGGGATGAGTGATACTTTCTAACCACTGACGCTGCCCTTTATCGGCAAAAATTTTTTCACCCAGTAGCACACGATTGATGGTGCCATCTGCTAATAAAACACCTTTACCAAAATGAGCAACAATCCCATGCCAAGCCGGTTGATTAGGCCTAACAACATCCTTCGCTATATCATCAACATCAATAACATATGCTCCAAGTTCTGCCAGCATGGTACTCACCGTACTTTTCCCACTGGCAATACCACCTGTTAAGCCTATAATATACATCTTATTCCTCCCACCCATGAGGCAAAACCTACTGTTATACTATTTTTGACACTCCGCACAAAAATGCGTACCACGACCAGCAACTGTTTTCCAAACAATGGCTTTCCCACACAGAAAACATGGAGCAGATTTACGTCCGTATACAGTAAGATGGTGCTGATGACTACCACTCTTACCCCCACCATCACGATAATCCCGGAAAGTCGTACCACCATGTGCAATACCATCTTCGATGACTTTATTAATCGCATTAAAAAGTTTTAATGCTTCATCGGCAACCAAACTACTAGCAATTCGTTCGGGGTGAATGCTGGCAATGGACATACTTTCATCTACATAAATATTACCTAGTCCACCTATATATTTTTGATTCAAAAGCACAGCTTTAATATTGCCATGACGTTTTTTTAACATTTCCGCAAAGTACTGCAACGAGAATTCTTCAGATAACGGTTCTGGCCCCATATTTACCAACCCCGAAATGCGCCATAATTCCTCCGAGGGCAAAAGGTATAACGTTCCTAATGTACGCGTATCTGCGTATAACAACTGGTCTCCATTATCTAAGGTAAAGATAATGCGAGTAAACTTATCCATTTCCATCCCCTGGGTTATATAACTTAGACGCCCCGTCATCCGAAGATGAACTACCATAAGTTGATTATTATCTAAATGAAATAATAAATATTTACCCCGTCTTGTTAAATCTATTATTTTTTTTCCCGTAAGAACGGCTTGAAATTCACCGGCAGAAGGCCACTTCACTAACCTAGATAATAAAAATTCTACTTCCTTGATGGTGCGTCCTCCTATTTTATGAATAAGAGAACGTTTAATCGTTTCCACTTCTGGCATTTCCGGCATAATAGTCCTCCTGGTTTTAACACTACTACTTAGCAGCAGCCCAATTTTTGCCGATATTGATATCTACGACTAAAGGTACTTGTAATGTTACACTTTGCTGCATAGCCTCTTTTACTATCTTTTGAACTTGCTCAACTTCTGCTTTTATCACTTCTAGTATTAGCTCATCATGTACCTGTAATAATATGCGGCTATGTAGGTTTTCCCTTTGCAAAGCCTTATGTACATCAATCATTGCTTTTTTTATGATATCAGCTGCCGTTCCTTGAATCGGGGTATTCATTGCCGTCCGTTCAGCAAAAGAACGTTGATTAAAATTACTGCTATTAATATCGGGTAAATACCGCCTTCGGCCAAACAAAGTAGTAACATAACCTTGCAAGTGGGCCTCTTTAACCACCCGATCTATAAACTCTTTTACCCCTTGGTATTTAATAAAATAATTCGTAATATACTGCCCTGCTTCGGAGCGGCTAACACCAATATCCCTAGATAAACCATAATCGCTAATACCATACACAATCCCAAAATTAACAGCCTTCGCCCGTGAACGTAGCTCCGATGTCACTTCTGACATGGGAACATCAAAAACCTCTGCCGCAGTGCGTGTATGGACATCTTGCTCCTTCCTAAAGGACTCCAGTAAATTTTTATCCTTGGACATATCCGCTAATATTCTTAGCTCAATCTGAGAATAGTCGGCGGACATGAGATAATCATACCCCTCACCTGGAACAAATAGCTGGCGAATTTTCCGTCCTGCTTCCGTACGGATTGGTATATTTTGCAGATTAGGTTCCGAGCTACTCAGCCGCCCTGTTGCAGTAACCATTTGATTAAACGTCGTATGAATACGCCCTGAATCATGAGAAATCAAAGCTGACAAACCATCTAAATAGGTTGACTTTAACTTCGTCAACATACGATATTCTAAAAGCTTATCAATGACAGCATGCTGTCCCATTAATTTTTCTAGTACTTCTGCATCCGTAGAATAGCCGGTTTTTGTTTTCTTGTAAACAGGGAGATTTAATTTTTCAAATAAGATAACACCTAGTTGTTTAGGCGAATTTACATTAAATTCTTCTCCGGCAGACTGGTATATTTCTTTAAGCAAGCATTCAATCTTAGCACCAAGCTCAGCGGACATCTCCTTTAAATAAGCAACATCCACTTGAATCCCATAGTTTTCTATATCGGCTAATACTTCCACTAATGGAAGTTCTACTTCATAGTATAATTTTTCAAGTTCATTATTTACTAGCCCCTGTTGTAGTGCAGGGTAAATTTCATAAATAGCAGCAACAGCCCATACAGCATAAACAGGTTCATTAACTATTTTTTCGAGTTGCTCTGGACTAGACTTTTGTGCATATTGTTCTCTTAATTTAGTAAGGGAATAATCATTCATCGTAGGTTCTAATAAATAAGCCGCTAATAAGCTGTCAAATACTAAGCCTTGTAAGGTAATTCCCATATTCTTAACAGCACTATACACTTGTTTTGCATCATGAGTTACTTTGATAATTCTTTTATCAGCCAGCAAAGCTAGTATCTCATTCCAGCCATGAGCTTCCGCTGTAATGTATATTGGTTTTTCCGCCAGTAGAAAGGCCACTCCTACCATACTGTTTTGGGGTATTTTCCCATTAAAAATTGCATAAAAGTTTAGAATACCCTCCTGCCGGATTTGGTTAACAGCAAGAAGTACTTGATCCAGTCCATGTAGCATAGTAACTGTAGGTAGTAGAATTTCTTCAATCAATTCCTCTGTTTTATTTCCTGGAAATATATTACTTATTTTGGTCAGCAAACTTTTAAATTCAAATTGAGTGCACAGTTCCTTGACCTTTTCTCCACTCGGATGAAATTCAAAACTTTCCGTTACAAACTCAATGGGCATATCACAAACTATTGTAGCTAGCTTCTTAGATAATAAAGCAATTTCCTTATTATTCCGCAGGTTTTCCTGCATTTTCTTCCCTGGTACCTGATCAATATTTTCTAGTAGGGTTTCAATATTGCCATATTGTGCAATCAGTTTTGTGGCTGTCTTTTCTCCAATCCCAGGAACACCAGGTATATTATCAGAAGCGTCGCCAATGAGTCCTTTTAAATCAATCTGTTGCCCAGGAGTAACTCCATATTTTTCTTGAAAAGCTTGGGCATCATATACATCCATCTCAGAAATGCCCTTTTTTGTCAGCATTACTTGTACTTGAGGTGAAATCAGCTGCAAAGCATCCCGATCACCTGTAACAATAATAACTTCATAGCCTAATTGGCCTCCTTGCACCGATAGAGTGCCAATAATATCATCCGCTTCATAACCAGCTTCTTCTATCATCCTAATGCCTAAAGCCTCTAGCATTTCCTTCACTAGAGGAAACTGCGCTGACAATTCTCCCGGTGTAGGCTTTCGATGGGCTTTGTATTCTGCATATACCTCGTTGCGAAAAGTAATTTTGCCTTTATCAAAGGCAACCACTACTAAATCAGGCTTTAGTTCGCCTAATAATTTTACCATCATCGTTGTAAAACCGTATACAGCATTCGTATATAATCCATTCGCAGTAGTAAGAAGGGGCAATGCATAAAAAGCCCTATGTACTAAGCTGCTGCCATCAACAATTATAAACCTACGGGGCATGCGCCCACCTACCTTCAAAATATATTTTACCTATCTAGGTTCTTTAATGTTTCCATTTTTATACGCCTTATTATATTTTGCTATAAAATGTCGAATTCCTTTATATTGTTATATTTTTTTATAACAATATAAAGGATCTCTCATGAACAATATAGCTTATGAAACTGGATATGTTATTTCTATACTATATTTTTCTTCATCCCAAAATACATGTGCGTTAAAAGCTTCCTGTATTTTTGCTATTTTTATATAAGGCTGATTATCAATGAGTACAATCGGTATACTTTTCCCATTTACCAAAAGACTTTTATTATTACTATCATAATTATATTTTTTCCCTAAAGATTCTACTAAGGAAAGGGCAGGGATTGCCAAGACATTCTCTATTTTTTTGACATCGGTAGAAAAAATTCTATTATTAACAAACACCGTTAACAGTTTAATTTCCAAGGTATTTTCCGCTTTACTAAAGTATTTTTCACCACCAAATAAATTAGGTATATCTTCTTCATGAATATAAATAATATCACCTTTTACCACACCATTGACGACTCTCTTGTCCTGCCATATTTTTTTTGTAGTTTCATTCCAAACAATAGAATTACTTACCTCATTGGCAACAGCCCAGACTGGCACATATATACCGTTATCCATGGTCACTGCCCACTCTGGCACTATTATATCATTTACTTTAATATGATGCAGAGTTGCAAAAGGTACTTGTTCCCCTTTTCCTTCTTTAAGAATACGCTGCAGAAGTTCCTCACTAGCAATTCCCTTTATACCTATCACTGCCAGTTTGT
Source organism: Sporomusaceae bacterium (assembly GCA_027492445.1). GTDB lineage: Bacteria > Bacillota > Negativicutes > DSM-13327 > DSM-13327 > CTSoil-075. Next base: position 21,269 of record JAPUES010000079.1, read on the forward strand.
CATTGACTTCTGCTAAGGCAACGCCTTTACGCTTATAAACATCTGGATAAATCCCCAAAGTAGCTTGCCCACTGTCATCAATTTTGATCTTAATCCGATCATAGGTTATTGTAACGGGGGTACCATACTTTACAATCTCAAATAATTCCTCAACATTTTCTTCCTTCATGCGTATACAGCCATTGGAGACTGCCTGACCAATGGACCAAGGAGCATTGGTACCATGAACACCATACAGATTAAAAAACCCTAGCCAGCGATAGCCAAGAGGGTTGTCAGGACCTGGCAACACTTTAATTCCACGACCAGGGGGAACCCAGGTAGGATTTATCTCTTTTTCAAAAATTGAAAACGTACCAATAGGGGTAGGCGTAGCAGGTTTACCAATGGCGACAGAGTATTCTTTAATTAAAGTATTACCAGAATACAATTCTAACATACGACTAGGAAGATTAATCACGATGCCTAGGGAATTACTCTCTTTTTCTCCCGCATATACAGTGGTTATGGATAATAGAAATACCAAACTTACACATAGTATGTTCTTTAAGTAAAACAACATAAGCATACCTTCTTTATAACAAAATTATACAACA
>JAPUES010000080.1 GCA_027492445.1 Sporomusaceae bacterium
TGAATGAATGGAAGACCAATGTATGTGGTAAACCTAGAATAAAATGTGCAGATTGCTTACATAAGTCTTATGGCGTTTTAGACGAAAAAATTATTGAACAGCATCTAAGAGGCAATATTGTTGTAGGCATATACCCGATGTACCTTAATGAGACATGCAGTTTTCTAGCGATTGATTTTGATGATGAGGGCTGGGAACAAGATATTACAGCGCTGAGAAGTACATGTAAGGATTTTGATATTCCGATTGCCATTGAACGCTCCCGTTCTGGAAATGGTGGACATGCTTGGTTTTTCTTCAAGCAGCAACTATCTGCCACATTAGCAAGAAAATTTGGAACCGCACTCCTTACTTATGCAATGAACAAAAGACATGAAATAACCTTTAAATCCTATGATCGACTATTCCCCAATCAGGATACAATGCCCAAGGGCGGTTTTGGTAATTTGATTGCCTTGCCATTGCAATTAGGGGCACGGCAATCTGGTAATAGCGTTTTTATTGATGAGTGCTTTCAGCCTTATGCCGATCAATGGGGCTATTTGGGTGATATAAAAAGATTATCACAAGATGATATAGAAACTTTGCTTGTGAGTTTATGCCAGGGAAATGAATTAGGCTCATTGAAAACAGATGTTGAAGAAGGACATAAGCCTTGGGTAGTAAATAGAGCTGTAGTCAAATTACAAAAAAATGATTTTCCCAAGGATGTCACAATCATTCAAGCGAATATGCTTTATTTGTTAAAGAAAAATTTTTCATCTAGGGCGTTAAACAGCATAAAACGATTAGCCGCTTTTAGGAATCCTGAATTTTATAAAGCCCAGGCAATGCGTATGCCAACTTTTAACAAGCCGCGAGTCATATCATGTGCTGAGGAAACAGCAGAGTATTTGTGTTTACCTAGAGGCTGTGCAGCAGATCTGTGTAATTTATTAAAAGCGTTTAAACTTGATATAAGATGGAGCGATGAGACGAATGCTGGAAGAACAATTGATGTCCAGTTTAATGGAAAACTACGAGAAGAGCAGCAAGTAGCAGTCAATGAATTACTGAAATATGATAACGGTGTGCTTGCGGCAACCACAGCTTTTGGCAAGACGGTTGTGGCGACTCATCTAATCGGCGAACGAAAAGTAAATACTCTAGTTTTAGTTCACAGGCAACAATTGTTATCCCAGTGGACTAGTAGATTAACGGAGTTTTTAACGATTAATGAGGAATTGCCAGCATTAGAAAAGAAGCGGGGTAGAAAAAAGAATCAAGGTTTGATTGGTCAAATTGGCGCAGGGAAAGACAGCCCCAGTGGTATTATCGATATCGCAGTGATGCAATCATTATATAGCAGGGGTGAATTCAAGGAATGTATCAAAAATTATGGCATGGTGATTGTTGATGAGTGTCATCATGTTTCAGCAGTTAGTTTTGAGCAGATCCTTAAAAATGTAAATGCCAAATATGTATATGGATTAACGGCCACACCCACTCGAAAGGATGGACATCATCCGATTATATTCATGCATTGTGGGCCGGTTCGATATCGAGATGATGCTAAGAAACAAGCAGAGAAGAGGCCTTTTGAGCATTATGTGATACCGCGGTTTACCAGTCTCAGAGTACCAGTAAATAGAGATGAAAAGGACTGGTCAATCCAAGCTATGTATGCCGAAATTGTTTCTGATGAAGCACGTAATCAGCTTATTATCGATGACGTGATAAAAAACTATAAAAATGGCAGAAACTCGCTTATTTTAACAGAAAGAACGGCTCACGTAGAATTGCTAGCCAAAAGATTGAGTGAGAAAATTCCTGATGTCATTGCGGTGACAGGTGGTATGGGAGCTAAAGAAAAAAGAGAGATATTGCATAGAATAGTAAGTATTCCTGGGAATAAGCAGTTGACTCTCATTGCAACAGGTAAATATATTGGTGAGGGCTTTGATGAACCCCGTCTTGATACCCTATTTTTAGCAATGCCTATTTCTTGGAAAGGTACATTAGCGCAATACGCTGGAAGGCTTCACCGCTTATATGAAAATAAGAATGAAGTGCAAATCTATGATTATGTTGATGTACATATAAGAATGCTGGAAAAAATGTATAGCAAGAGGCTGAATGGGTATGCCGCAATTGGCTATAAGGCCAAGGGTGAGAGTGCGATCACAGAGCATATTGATATGATTTTTGACAAGAATAGCTTTATGCAAGTTTATGGTCATGATATTGTGAGTGCAAAAACAGAAATTGTTATTGTCAGTCCATTTGTTACGAAAAGACGTGTTGTACAGATGCTTCAGTATTTAGAACCCGTGGTAAGTAAGCACGTGAAAATGACAATCGTGACAAGACCTGTTACTGATTTTAAGGAAAAAGATGCTTTGGCCTTGCAGGCTACTTTTGACATATTGAAAAAGGCAGGTATTGATATGTTTTTCAAATCGAATATACATCAGAAGTTTACAGTGATTGATCAGAGGCTCGTATGGTATGGAAGTATTAATTTTTTAAGTTATGGAAGTGCAGAAGAAAGTGTAATGAGACTTGAAAGCTCTAATATTGCTAATGAGTTATTGAGAATTATTGAGAAATAGTAACTCTAAGAAGAAAGTAATTTAACGGTCAATATCCCCAAATTCTTTCTAATCTCCTTCTAATCTTTCTAATCTTTTTAGGTCGTTTTCCATTTTTATCCTTGGACAAGAATCCAGCAAAATCAGGCTATAGCGGTCTCGATCCTACTCGTCAGACTGCCCAGGTCTA
>JAPUES010000081.1 GCA_027492445.1 Sporomusaceae bacterium
TGTGGAGTCATATAATCTCTAATTTACATTTCGCGGTTTTAGTCAAACTTACCCAGAGTGGGTTTTAAGCATAAACATAAGGACTTGGCAATATGCCAAGTCCTTATGTTTATTTTGTTAAAATCCAAAATGTAGCTTTTTTATCTTCTTTGCCTCTGATTAATGGCTTTTGTAGTGCATACTCCGTATAGTTATTAATAATCCACTCCATAACAGCATCCATAGTCATAGATGACTGCCCATTTCTATTTTCAACATATTTTGTAAGGTTTAATAAATCCTTATTTGTCGTTCTGTCCTTAAATGGAATACCGTTTGTTCTCAAAAAAACATCATGAACACCTACTGTTACACCATCACCTGTATTTATTCTAAAATCTTCTAAACTAACCGAAATTTGGTTTAATAGATCATGAAATTCTTCATCACTCAAGATCATATCGTCTTGAACATCAACTCTTGCTGGTAGTTTATCTAATAGTTCCAGCCATAACAATTGTTCCTGTACAGGATTTTCAGTTTTGTAGATACGATTAAATAGTCGCAAATATTTATTTTGCTGTTTTTTAACTTCTTCTTGTTGGGTCTTTAATTTTGTCATTTTTTCTTTTTTATCATCACTGGCATATCTCAAAAATTCATCGATGTAACCTACTTTTTGATACAACTCTTGCATTTCAGTTTCAACTTTTGACAATTTCCTGGATGAGTACAAAAACTTCTTTAAATATGTATATTGGATAAAATCAAGGTGAATATTATATGAATTAGATGGATCACTGTGGTCATTGAGCTTTTCTATAATTTCTTGATCAGTTAATGATTCCCATGTTGGTAGTATTTCTAAAAATGCTGGTATTGCTGATAAGCTCGGCTGCATTGCACACAGTATTTTTGATTCCATGACCGACTTTTCTAAAAGATCTTTATAATCATGCAGAACTCTAAAATACTGTGCTTCTCTGCTACTATCATCTTCGAACATTTCAAGAGAATGAATACTATCGAGCTGTTTTAGCATATTTTTTAATGAAAATATGGAACTAGTAAGCTTATATTTTGATAGCTGATTATAATATAAAGAGTTATCTGCAGGGCTTATACCAAATCCTTGCCTATAGTCCTGATGAGTAATTAGTTCTTGGTTTAATCTTCTTTTTTCATTATCACTCATTTTATCAAAATCTAGACGATCCCATAATTGACGCAGGTCTCTTTTTAGTCCAAAGTCTAGCGTTTTAGCGTTATATTTAACAATGTATAAAGTAATAGCCGTTTGTTTCGATTTGCGTAAACGACCTAGCATCTGTAAAAATGAAACTCTATCTAGGTTGAAAATAGCTATATGCTTAATAGCATCATCTTTAATATTGATACCATTATCAATAACAGCTGTAGATATTAAAATTCGTTTATTAAATTTTTCTTTTTTTACAATATTTTGATAGGTATCAAAACAACCGACATTATTATTCTTTGTTTCTGCACAAATAAAAGCAGCTTGAGTATTGGGGTTTTTATTAAGATATTCAGCTAGTAAGTTACCTTCTTTTTTTGAAGAAACAAAAATGATCCATTTATCGTCATTATGAGTATTACAAATTTCTTGCAGTAAATTTGCATATTTTTGTTCAATAGATGCGCTATTACTATCACTTAACTCTTTTATGAGTTTAATATAATCATAATTACGTTCAATATCGTAAATGACTGCGTGGTAGTTAAAAAATGGCTCTATTTTCAGACCTTTATAATCATATCTTATTGATAAGTAATCTGCATTTTCTTCTAACAAAAAATTTCTGGTAACCTCATCAACAATTCCTTTGGTATTATTGTCGTAAAAATGATGAAAGTAATGAATATTACCAGTGCAATATACAGATTTCCCTTTGCCAAATGGTTCATTATAAATTTGCCTTTGAGGTTGTATATACTTTTCTTTTAGCAAGATAGGATAAATTACATCATCCAAAGTGGCCGACATATAAACTCTTACAGCAGATTTCGTATTGGCAATAATAGCATCTAGACTTTTTTCTGTATCGCAATTAAATGTAGAATCATTTACAAAAAAATGACATTCATCAATAATGACAAACGAATAGTTATTCTGAACACTTAGCAAGTTTTTGCTAAACAGCTGATGATATGAGCTTATTTTTACAGCCCCAAAATCATGATAATCATCAATTTTTTTATCAATTAAGTCGTTTAAAATTGGTGCATACTTTTGTTCGCTACGATCTGTATGTTGGTCAATAATTTTTACTAGTGCTAATTTATTTTGGCGATTTAGGGCCACCCGATTACTTAAAATGAGAATGCTTTCTTTCTTATCAGGATTTTTACGGTTATATTCAAGAATTGCAGGAACTAGAATATTTTGGACAAAATAATTCTTGCCAGTACCTGTCTGAGCCGATATAAATACAGGAGTTGATGGAACCCACTTACATTCCCAATCATGATCGATCAGATCAGAAACATGGTAATCATCCGAATACTCTTTGTAAATATAATGTACGGATGGTTGATCTTCTAAAAGCTCAATTAATGAATTATTTTTTCTGATCAATCTTGCTTGAGATATATTTCCCATTAAATATATTACATCCTTTCTTTGAGGTCTCATTTGAGTAATTAGTTTGAAAATATGGCTGCGAAAATCCTAAAATATTAGTCTTAATTTGTTTTTTGCAAGTGAAAATTCCCCACTTTTGCAAATATTTTTCCTCACCCTTGG
>JAPUES010000082.1 GCA_027492445.1 Sporomusaceae bacterium
CTTTTGACGATGATAAAATTTTACTCATTCTACAAGAAATCAGTCAATCCATTCTGAAAAATAAATCTACAATTGTAAAATAAACTTTCCGACACCTGCTACTTTCTTACAATACCTGTAATTTGTCGTAAAAAGCACTATTTGTATAACAAATAGTGCTTTTTTGCTTCCTAACACTAATGTGTTGCAGTAAGCGAATTACGTACAATAAAAATCAGTAGCTATGATTTCATGTTCTAAGAATCTAGCATACGGTCAAATTCATGCTTATATTTTTATAATTTTTGTAATTATGACCAATAAGAGAAATGCACATCCAGCAGCAATTAGATACATCTTCCAGATTTCCTCTTTTCTTGCTCTTGCCTTGACTCCCATAAATAACAACACAGGCATGGATATCATTACGATAAGGCTAATAAAATCAGACAATCTCTTTCCTCCTTGATTATAGCAAGTTTTTTACTATAGTGATAATTCACGATTATTACCCTTAATTCCTGCTTTCTATGTCTTTTTTACCTATTTTTTTAACCTCTAAACAATCCTTCTATGAAAATCCTACATTTTTCTTATTTTTTTTGAAATAAGACTTTTTAGGTGAAAGATTTCAAGCTATACTAGTAAAGGAAAGATAATAGCATGGAGGATAGGGTATGCAAAAATGTTGCAGTCACGAACCAGAGCACATTTGTGCTAGTATAGTACCTATTTTCAAAAATCTTCAGTATAGTGAATTGCAAAAAATCAATTCATTAATTACTAAAAAGAACCACCAAAAAGGTACTGTTCTCTTTATTGAAGGAGATGTAGCAAAAGATTTGCATATTGTGCGCTATGGTCGTGTAAAACTATATGAAATGTCGGAAGATGGACGCCAACAAATCATCCGCTTATTGGAGCCTGGGGATTTTTTTGGTGAATTGGCTTTATTTATGGAAGAAGAGCATTATCTCCTTAATGCTGAAACCTTAGAAGATACAGGAATTTGTCTGTTATCACGAGATGATCTCAAGGCGCTCATACATAGTAATCCAGACATTTCCTTGGGCATTATGCAAGCATTAACAGAACGTCTTGCCTATGCGGAAAAATTCATCAGTACCCTTACTCTAAAAACCATTGAACAACGACTCATTTCTTGGCTACTAGCCATGGCAGAAAAAGAAGGAGTGCTGACCACCAAGGGAGTTCGCCTGACCATTCACTTACCACGGCAGGAACTAGCTAATTTATTTGGTACCACGCGCGAAACCATCAGCCGTAAGCTTTCCAAATTGCAAGCAGATGGATTTATTGCCCTTAGTGGACAAAAGCATATTCTCATTCTCAATAAAAATGGACTACTTTCTTTAGCCCAAGGTTAATGTTATATCTTACTTAAATAGGAGGTTTTTATGAAACTTATTGGCAAAGCATTGATTGCACAAGGTGGCGGCCCAACAGCGGTGATTAACCAAAGCCTGGTGGGGATCATTAATGAAGCACGTAAACATAGTGAAATTACTACCATCTATGGCGCTCTTAAAGGCGTAGAGGGCATTATAACGGAAGACTTTATTGATTTAACACATGAAACTTCTTGTAATCTTGAGCAAGTAGCCCAGACGCCCTCGTCAGCCTTATTATCAACGCGGGTAAAGCCAGATGCCAACTATTGTAAGGAAATTTTCAAGGTCCTTAAAGCCCATGATATTCGTTATTTCTTTTATATCGGTGGTAATGATTCTGCTGATACAGTACATATTATTAGCGAAGAAGCTAAGCTAGATCATTATGATTTTCATGCCATTCACGTTCCTAAGACAATTGACAACGACCTCTTAATCAACGACCATACCCCTGGTTATGCCTCAGCAGCACGTTTTGTTTCCCAAGCTTTTGCTGGCATTTCTCTTGATATGAAAGCCTTATCTGGCGTATATATTGGTATTGTTATGGGTCGTAATTCTGGTTTCTTAACCGCCGCTGCGGCTGGTGCACAAAAATTTAATGATGATGGTCCTCATCTCATTTATCTGCCCGAACGTCCTTTTATCCCTGAAAATTTCCTTGCGGATGTAAAAAAAGTCTATGATCAATATGGCCACTGTGTGGTCGCCGTCTCAGAAGGCATTAAAGATGCCACTGGCACTCCCATTATTGTTAGCCTTGTGAAAGATGTGGAGAAAGATGCCCATGGGAACATTACCATGTCTGGTACAGGAGCATTAGGCGATTTACTAACCCAAACGATAAAACAGGGCCTTGGCATTTCCCGTGTCCGCAGTGATACCTTCGGCTATGTGCAACGCTGTTTCCTCGGTTGCGTATCCGATGTCGACCAGCAAGAAGCCCGAGAAGTGGGCGAAAAAGCCGTCCAGTTTGCCCTCTCAGAAAACTCCAATGGCTCTGTCACCATCCACCGCACCGGAGACTATGCCGTAGAATACCACCTAACCCCCTTATCGGAGCTGGCAGGCAAAACCAAGTATATGCCCGATGAATACATAAACGCAGCAAGCAATCACGTCACACCTGCTTTCAAAAATTATCTCAAACCACTCCTAGGCTCTAACCGACCAATAACAGCCAAACTAAGAGGTCCTAAAGTGGCTAAACTTTTATAAATAATAACTTAAGTCTATAAATATTAAAATTAATTACTAAATGGCAATCGTCAGCCCTATACCCCATTCCTGACAGACTAACAATATAGATTTACATTC
>JAPUES010000083.1 GCA_027492445.1 Sporomusaceae bacterium
GGAAAAGCTTTACTACGATGGAGCTGCCCCAGGACCGAGAAGAATTCGAAAACCGAGGTATGTTATATCAATATTTAAATGATATGGAAGAATTTCTGCTATTAGAGGCGGTTTTAAAATAGCCCTTAGGAGAAATTAGCACATACGAATCAAAAACCAGTCGCCATTTAAGTAGCGACTGGTTTTTATCTACTGTTTCACTTTACCTCGGCCAGTTTATTGTTATTTGTACAAACTTGATAGTGTGTCTTTTTCGCGGCAAGAGCCATTGCCAAGAATAAAGAAATAATAAGGGCAAGGCTAATTAAAATTACTACACCATTCCAAGCGTACCAACTTAAGAATTTTCCACCTAGTGCCCCAATAACACTAGCACCAAGATAGTAAAACAATAAATATAAGGATGTGGCTTGGGCTTTATCTGAACCGGAACACTTTCCTATCCAGCTACTAGCCACAGAATGTCCGCCAAAAAAACCAAAGGTTAAAATTGCTACTCCGATAATTTTTATATATAAATTGCTATTTACGGTTATGAGAGCACCAGATAGCATAATAGCAATGGATACACATAATATTTTTGAACTACCCAGACCATCGGCAAGTTTCCCCATAAAAGTGGAACTGAATGTCCCAACTAAATATACAAAGAAGATACAACCAACCACTGTCTGGCTTAAATTGTAAGGAGATGACATTAAAGAGTAACCAATATAGTTATATAGGGTAACAAAAGCCCCCATAATTAAAAAGCCAATGAAGTTTAAGGACAACAATTCTGTATTGTGTAAATTTCTAGATAGTGCAGGAATCATTTCTTTTACCAACCCTTGCTTAGGTGAAAAATTCTCAGAGTCAGGCAAACTAAGCCAGAACCAGATACTGACTAAGATACAAATAAAACCAATCCCTCCTAGGGCAATCGACCAGGAAAAATAATCTGTCAAGGTGCTAACTATAATACGCCCAGCCAAACCACCAATGGAATTGCCACTAATATAGATTCCCATGACTAGACCTGTAATCCCTGGATCAAATTCTTCATTAATATATACCATGGCAATAGCCGGAAAACCTGCCAATAGAATTCCTTGTAACCCTCGCAAGAAAAGTAGCACTTCAAAGTTATTCGTAAAAGCCACTATAGCTGTTACTACCGCTGAACTTAGCAAGGAAATCGCCATGATTCCTTTGCGACCTCGTGCATCGGAAAGCCAAGATATGAGTAACATACACACTGCCAAAAAACCTGTCGTAAGAGATATGGATAAACTAGCGTAAGAAGGGGTAAGTGCAAACTGCTCTGAAAATACAGGAATTAATGGTTGGAAACAATATAGCAACGCAAAGGTAACAAAACTGCCCGAAAACAATGCCCCTATGCCCCGCCAGTATTTCTCACTACCTTTTTGTATATAGCCCATTTTATTATTTCTCCTTTCCGTAAGGATAATGTTCTTCTTCTATCCTAATCCTATTCTTACCCCACGTCCAATGCATCATTTATATACAATCAATGTCTTTAGGTTATATATAAATGATGGAATCGTTGCTACGAATTACCCTTGTCTTCATTGACAACTTATAATCCAAAAGTTATGATTTATACAAAATTAATTCTAAATAATCGTATTAAGAGGTGATCACATTCATGGAATGGCATCAACTTCAATATTTTAAACTCGTTGCAAAGTTGCAGCACATTACCCAAGCTGCGACGCAGTTGTCCATTTCTCAACCCGCCCTAAGCCGTTCTATTGCTAAGCTAGAAGAAGAATTAGGCTTCCCTTTATTTGATCGTCGTGGTAAAAATATTGTTCTGAATCGTTATGGGCAAATTTTTTTAAAGCATGTCGAGGGAGCCATGGAGCAAATTGCAGAAGGTAAACAAATCATTCATGATCTTATTCATCCTGACCATGGCAGCGTGTCCTTATCTTTTTTGCATTCCCTCGGATCACACTTAGTGCCAGGTTTACTCAGTGACTTTCTTGCAAGTAATCCGAATATACAATTTAAGCTCTATCAGAATGCAACTAATTTTCTTTTAGACCAATTAGAGACTGGGGAAATTGACTTATGCCTTTGCTCTCCTGTCGCGACAATCGAAAAAATTGAATGGGAAGTACTCTTTACCGAAGAGCTTTTTGTTATTGTTCCCAAGGGGCATCGCCTCTCTGACCGTAAATTTATTGAACTCCATGAGATAAAAGACGAACCTTTTGTGACTTTTAAAAAGAATTATGGACTGCGTATTTTAGCCGATCAACTCTTTCAAGAAGCAGGTATACAGCCATTTATCACCTTTGAAGGGGAAGAAATTATCACCGTCGCTGGTCTTGTTGAAGCTAAGCTAGGTGTTGCTTTAATCCCTCATATCTTCGGTTTAGACAATACCAATATTTCTTTTTTGCGTGTTGTAAATGCGAACTGCCAGCGCACCATTGGGATGGCTTGGAATAAGGAACGCTATCTTTCTCCCGCCGCCCAAAAATTTAAGGCTTTCGTGATGCAATCCTTTGCTAATTTATAGATGATCGACCTTGCTAGTGTTAATCATTACATCAACTGCCAAACATTGCATTTGATGTCCTAAGGGATTATAAAGTATAATCGGAATGCACCCTGCAAAAACTATAAATTTAGCAAGGATATTATATGAAAAAACATTCAGTTATTACTTTAATA
>JAPUES010000084.1 GCA_027492445.1 Sporomusaceae bacterium
TTTTACAACTGATGGTTTTGATCTTTATTGCGTTACTGCCTTACATGCCGCTGGTTGAAACCCAGGCGGCGGCAAAAACCGCAGTTACGAACTGCGGTTAGCGAAGGTTAATAATTAGACTTATTAACTTCATAAATTTTTGTTGACCCCTCTTTGTCAACATATACATAATAGAGATAACCAAAATTACTTAGCCCTTTTAATAAATACCAGCTGTCATTTTTCAAGCTCCCAATAGTATCAAAATTTGATTTATCATATGTAGGTACCCATGCTGTATCATTGATAGGTAACGGCACCCATTTGAAGCCTTGTTGAGGCTTATTGAAAAATAGTTTATTCCTCCATTTAAAACTACTGTCTGCTATAGAAGCATATCTAAATTCAGTACTTTCTGTGTACGTAGACGGTGGTCTTAGACTATCCTTCGGAAAAATTTGTATTACTTTAAGTCCGTTTAACTCTTTAGAATTATTAATCAGAAATTCAGAAGTAATAATAAGTTTACTGTTACTGCATCCTCCCATTGCAGTAAATGCTATCAAAATAAATGGCAACTTCAGCTTATTTAGGCACATAGTGTTTTATTGTTATTTTGAAGCTTTTAAAAGTTGATAGGTGGCCCTTTGAACTCCTGCCTTTGGACTTATTAAAGCCTTAAACCAACTTACCTTGTAATTTTCCAAAGTAACTCTGCTATCCTGCATATGGTCAGTATTGTTTTTATCCAGCCCTAAACTTTCCATCCTTTCAATTTTCTAGGTTTTATATCTAGCTAAAGCACCTATCATTGTCAATTGACTTGCGGCTGAAGTAAAACTATTAATGGGTGGATCAACATGCAGGAATGGTGAGTCAACATGTCCGGAATCTATAATTGACTACTGGTCGAAGCTCAGAAACCGGTGGCAACACTCTAATGGCGGCTTTTGTGGCAACTTACCTGCAGGAGCAGAAAGCACCCACAGATTTGGAACATCACCTCTGGTTATACTTAATAATAACAGAAACAGACCCGCCCTTTATATCTTCACTAAACTCGATACTCCCCCAGGGATAAATATTTTCCCCACCCATATTATTCAACTTTTTTTTGATTAGGACTTTTTCATCTTGGGTTATTACAAAAGGGGGAAAAATATAATTTATACCAGCACCAATATTTATTCTTTGGAGTTTATCATTATAAAATAAAAATTGCAAAGAAGTATCTCCATTCTCAAAATTGGGTATTGTGTAAAATTTAGTGCCTGTAGTAGTTGTTTGAACACTTATTTGATATTTATTACTAAAAGTATTTAATTCTAAATTTGTTGTATTTGCATTAAAAACAATATCATCTATATTGATTCCCCCAGTTGATTTATCTAATAGTATCATCTTATGGTGTTTTTAGTGGAAGAGTACTAATTAATTTTAATTTACTAAAGTCATGAACAAAAATTTGTGGTAGACCACCTGCGCCTAATGTTGGATTTGCGTATGTTGTACCAAATGCAGCAGATGTATTTCCTGAAACTTCATATATCCCTGCTTGCGGCCTTAGTCCTAATCCTTTTGTACTTGGCCCAACTTGCAACCCATCCCAAAGCGCAGATTTATTTAGGTTTGAGCGATTGAGACCTGATATTGTTGTGTAAAAATTTGATTGCCCCGGTAAACCTCCTGCCACATATGAACCTTCCTTTAATGTAATGTTCCTCCAAGCATCTACACCAGGATATGCTCCATTTCCTTGCCATGATTTAGCTAAACTTGATGCTTCTTGTGCTGCAGTCCCACGAAACAAATAACCCAATCCTTTAACCATAAATCTTCCAGCCCCATCTAAGACAGCACCTTCAATCATTGGCATTGCTACATTTTCTGCAAACTTTTGATAATGCTTATTTTCAAGAATTGCTGGTTCTTCTGGATGTGTAGCTTTATAATTCGCAGCAAGTGTTTTATTTGTTATTTTTCTTACTAAATCAGGTTCCTTATATTGCCTCATCACTGGCTGAACTTGCCGTATTACAGTTTCTTGGATTGCTCTTGCCGTCTGTACACGTTGTCTTTCCGGTGCCCCGGCAACCTGTTTTCTTAATAAGGAAGGGTCCGCTGGATAATGTTGTACGGCAGTAGCGTCAACTGCAATTTGATTATCACCATATCTACCTGCTGGAGAATATTCCAGTCCATCCATATCAATACCATCAATAGGCCGATTACTTGCAAACTGATACGGGGTTAATTCAGGGTATTCTTTTGTAATAGGATCAACACTTAAGAATTTACCTAACCTTGGATCATAAATCCTCATTCCATAATCCTGTTGATTTCCTTCTCCCTTTATCTCATTATCATTCTCTTTACCATTAAACCCATTACGATATGGAACACCTCCATTTGGCTGTTGATATTTTCTGCCTGGCATTAAAGAACCGAATGGAAAATAATCGTTAGCAGTAATTACATCAGCATTGTAGTAGTCAATAATTCCATCACTATTAGCATCAACTGCTATCTTCTTATCCGACACAGTAACCAACACATTCCCTAAATGATTACTCAACTCAAAGAACTTGCTGCCGCGGATAAAATTGCTAGCTGTTACTAAAGTTAGGTCTTTACTCGCATTCCGGATACCGAGGCGGCTGCTGCCATAGAGGTGTATTTCGCTTTGGGTTATGTGGCCACTGTTTA
>JAPUES010000085.1 GCA_027492445.1 Sporomusaceae bacterium
TATTCTTCTGCAATAATACGAACATAAGCTGGATTAACATAGGTGATATAACCATCTTTGTTTAATACACAAATTCCATCTTGCACTGATTCTAGGATAAGTTGTAACCGTTCCTTCATTTCTTTGATTTCATGCAATTCCCAAGTAACTTTTTCTAAAGCAGAAATATCATCAAAAATCGCCACAGCACCTTTTACTTCTCCCTCTATTCGAATGGGGGTTCGATTGGTAATAGTAATGGAATTTCCTACAATCTGCCGACATGCTAGTTCTGCAATTCCAGTCTGATTTACAATATGCAATCTAGAATTTGGAATTACATCATATACTTTTTTACCGACAACAGTACTCGCGGGAATCCCCAAAATTTCTTCTGCCGCGGGATTGAATACTGTAATCACATCCTCCTCATCACTTACCATTAAACCATTGGCCATACTATCAAATACTTGTTGAGCCGTAAAGGCATTCTCCTCGAGTAATTTATCAACCTCACTAATCGTTTGTAAATTGGTAAGATGAAAATCACTTTCTAAGAATTCTACCATGTGATTAACAGCAAGTTTAGCATTTCGTCCACTAGCAGAAACCCATATTTCATCGCCAGCTCTTATTTTAAAAGAGCAAAGTAGCATCAAACTATTGGCTACTATTTTATCTCGCTCATTATATTTAAAGGATATAGTCGTCTGATACTTTATACTTAGTTCATGTGATCTTTGGATCACCATAGCAGCTACACGAGTATGTAATCCTTTCTGATGTCTAATGACAGCTCTTCTTTCAAAAAACAACTTCTTCACCTTCTTTAAACTCTATTTATAAGTTGCTAGGCACCGCTTTAAAATCAGCCCTAATTTACATCATCTTTTAAAAAAGTTCTTGACAAAAACTATGTAATGGATAATAATAATCAATAGATATTAAATATCGATAATTAATTTATTTGGAGGTAATTGAATGAATACTGAAAAAAACTTAGCTGCTGCCTTTGCTGGTGAATCACAAGCAAATCATAAATACTTAGCCTTTGCCCAGCAAGCAGATAAAGAAGGGTATACCCAAATTGCCAAACTTTTTCGTGCAACTGCTAAGGCAGAAACCATCCACGCTCTTGCTCATTTAAAAAATAAGGGAATGGTGAAATCTACTGCTGAAAATTTGCAAGCGGCGATTGATGGTGAAACTTATGAGTTTAGCGTAATGTATCCTGAATTCATTACAACAGCAGAAGGGGAAGGGAATACAACTGTCGTACGTGCCTTCACATTTGCTAATGAAGCTGAAAAAGTACATGCTGAATTATACGGAAAGGCTCTTGCTAACTTAGATAATAACGGTTCTGCTGATTACTATCTCTGTACAATCTGTGGTCATATTCATGAAGGTAGTGCACCAGAAGTTTGCCCTATTTGCAATGCTAAAGCAAGTGCTTATGATAAATTTGATTAAATATTCTTAGCTATAAGAAAAAGCCACTTCTCTTCGAGGTGGCTTTTTTTTATATTGCATAACCGTCTACTAAAATTTCAATTTCTCCCGTATAAGGATTAAACATTAAACCATGAACAGGTACGTCTTTGGGGATTAGAGGACTATTGCGGATTTTTTGTACAGCTTCCTTAACATTATCAATCGGATGATGAAAGTGATCAATCCAATCTTCCAATTCTTTTTCTATCATTTTAATGGCGTCGGAAGATATTCCTCGATCCAACATTTTTTGAGTTAATGATTTTGATGTTGAATGAGATATACCACAATCCAAATGTCCAATTACAATAATTTCCTTTACGCCTAATTCAAAGATACTTACAACAAGACTGCGAATGGTAGATTCAAAAGGGCCTGTAATCGTATTCCCTGCATTTTTTATTACTTTACCTTCCCCACGCTTAATGCCCATTGCAGGCTCTAAGAAATCCACTAATCGAGTATCCATACAAGTAAAAATCGCTACTTCTCTCTTGGGTAATTTACTCGCCCCTGGGCAAGAATCAACAAATTCTTTCGGCAAAGCTTTCACAAATTGCTGATTAGCTTCTAAAATTTCTTCTAAAATACTCATATACAATTTCCTCCATAACAACTTATCTATCTACTTAATTAACATGTTATATTGTCTTATATATAATACTATTCGATAAATATTCTTAATATCCTGTCCAAATTCTTTAATATAATGCTCTTTTCCTAGTTTCTTATCACTATTTCAAGCAAGAAACAAGAAAAAGCAACTACCTATCCTCCCAGGCCGTTTCCAGCCAAGTACTTTCGCCGTATGTGGGCTTAACTGAAGCAGCGAACCAAAACTTTGCAAAAAGTTTTTCGTGAGTCGCTTCGTTAGCATCGCAATGCTAACATCCTTAGACCCTACCTGACTAACTCATAGCCTACTTTCAGACAAAAGAAAGAGCACTCAATCAATGAGTGCTCTTAACTTAACTGGCAACTACTTATCCTCCCAGGCCGTTTCCAGCCAAGTACTTTCAGCGTATAAGGGCTTAACTACTGTGTTCGGTATGGGAACAGGTGGAACCCCTTAGCTATCGCCACCAGATATAGAGAGATATGTTCTCTCAAAACTTCACAGAAGAAAGCGTATTTTAGGATTAATGTGGTTAGTAGCTAGGCTACTAACTCGGATTAAGTCAAG
>JAPUES010000086.1 GCA_027492445.1 Sporomusaceae bacterium
CTCGTGGTACTTATATTTTCCCACCTAAACCATCCATGCGTCTTATCACGAATATCTTTGAATATTGCTCTAAAAATGTACCTAACTGGAATACAATTTCTATCTCCGGTTACCATATTCGTGAAGCTGGCTCTACTGCTGCGCAAGAAATTGCTTTCACGATTGCTGATGGTATTGCTTATTGTGAAGCTGCTATTAAAGCAGGACTTGACGTTGATGATTTCGCAGGACGCTTATCTTTCTTCTGGAATGCACATAACAATGTACTCGAAGAAGTAGCAAAATTCCGTGCTTCTCGTCGTGTTTGGGCAAAAGTAATGAAAGAGCGTTTTGGCGCGAAAAATCCTAAGTCTTGGATGTTACGCGTACATACCCAAACTGCTGGCTCCATGCTGACTGCTCAACAACCAGAAAACAACATTGTACGTGTTGCACTGCAAACTGCTGCTGCTGTAATGGGTGGTACTCAGTCCTTGCATACCAATTCTAAGGATGAGGCTTTGGCACTTCCAACAGAAGATTCCGTACGTGTTGCTCTTCGTACACAACAGATTGTGGCCTACGAAAGCGGACTGGCTGATGTAGTTGATCCACTAGCTGGTTCTTACTATGTAGAATCCATGACCAATGAAATTGAAGCAGAAGCTTGGAAATACATCCAAAAGATTGATGATATTGGCGGCGCTGTTGTAGCCATTGAACAAGGTTACATTCAAAAAGAAATTCAAGAAAGTGCTTACAAATGGCAAAAAGAAGTGGAAAACGATAATCGTATTATCGTTGGTGTTAACAAATTCCAAATCGAAGAAAAACCTGTTGAAGGTCTGCTCCGCGTAGATGCTTCTGTTGGCGAACTGCAAAAGAAAAAGCTTGCTGATCTAAGAGCAAAACGTGATAACGTGGCTGTAAATGCTGCTCTTGCTGCATTGGAAAGTGGTTGTAGTGATGAAAATGTTAACCTTATGCCACTTATTATGGATGCGGTTAAAACTTATGCAACACTTGGCGAAATCTGTGGCGTAATGCGCAAAGTCTTTGGCGAATACCAAGCAGTCGCAACACTGTAAGAGACGTAGGAGGAGGAATAACGATGGAAAAACGTGTTAGAGTATTAGTAGCAAAACCTGGTCTAGACGGACATGATCGTGGTGCAAAAGTTGTAGCTCGTGCATTACGTGATGCTGGATTTGAGGTTATTTATACAGGACTTCGTCAAACACCAGAACAAATTGCAGAAGCAGCTTTGCAAGAAGATGTAAATGTAATTGCTCTTAGCTTATTGTCTGGAGCACATAATCATTTGTTCCCACGTATTGTAGAATTAATCCGTAATAGTGGTATGACAGATGTTCTTATGATTGGTGGCGGTGTTATCCCTGATTCTGATATACCTTCTTTAAAAGAAGCTGGTATTGCAGAAGTATTTACGCCAGGTACACCAACTACAGCGATTATTGATTATATTAATGCAAACGTAAAATAAATGTATCTGTGGGCTGTGCACCTGGCTTTTGGGGGCACAGTCCCATTAGGTGGTGCAAAGATGAACATTGCAGAAGAGTTATTAGCAGGCTCTCGGCTAGCCTTATCGCGGGCCATTACAGCAGTGGAAAATGAGTATGATGATGCAGTAGATATCATGCAAAAACTGTATGCCAGTACTGGTAATGCTCATGTTATTGGCATTACAGGACCTCCAGGAGCTGGTAAAAGTACTATGACTGATAAGCTAGCCAAAGAATATCGCAAGCAAGGAAAAACGGTAGGTATCATTGCGATTGATCCTACCAGTCCATTTTCTGGGGGCGCTATTTTAGGTGATCGCATTCGTATGAACGATTTAACATTAGATCCAGGCGTTTTTATCCGTAGCATGGGTACTCGCGGCAGTTTAGGCGGATTATCCCGTAAAACTGCGGAAGCCATAAAAATTATGGATGCTGCAGGCAGAGATGTTATTCTAGTGGAGACCGTGGGTGTAGGACAATCAGAAGTTGATATTGTTAAAACCGCTGATACCATTATCGTAGTTTTAGTACCTGGTCTAGGCGATGATATTCAAGCCATTAAAGCTGGAATCTTGGAGATAGGCGATATTTTTGCCATCAATAAGGCTGATCATGATGGGGTAGATCGTTTGAATACGGAACTGGAAATGATGTTGGATCTTAACCAGTTGAAAGCCCAGTGGCGTCCACCGATTAAACGAGTGGTTTCCCATCGGGGTGAAGGTATTAGTGAATTGGCAGAATCCATAAGTGAACATATTGTTCAATCAAGAGAATCAGGACAATTTTCTAAAAGACGTACAGAACGTACGCGCAGTGAACTACTCTCCATGCTTGACGAACAAATTGGACGCCACGTCCGGAAAAAACTATCTGATGAAGGTCAGATGGATGAATTAGTTGCCAGTGTGGATTCTCGAGAAAGAAATCCCTATGCCGTTGTAAAAGATATAATGGCAAGCGTATTACGATAAAACTGTTTGAGGAGGATTATTATTATGTTTAAAACATTAAAAGTAGATCATATTGGTATCGCTGTTAAAGATTTAGAACAAGCTAAGAAATTCTATACAGAAGTTCTTGGCATGACAGTTATGGGTGAAGAAACAGTTGAACAACAAAAAGTAAAAGTTTGCTTTATTCCTTGTGGTGATAGTGAAGTTGAACTATTGGAATCCACTGCTCCAGATGGACCGATTGCAAAGTTTATTGAAAAAAATGGCGAAGGTGTACAACACATTGCCTTGCGCGTTGACAATATTGAAGCTGCAATTGCCGATCTTAAGGAAAAAGGTGTGCGCATGATTGACGAGGCTCCTCGTTATGGTGCTGGTGCAGCTAAAATCGCTTTTGTTCATCCTAAAGCAACGGGTGGCATTTTGCTAGAATTGTCTGAACGTAAATAGGTTATAATAACGCTATAGATGTTAAAGGACATTCTCTCTAAGGGAAAGTAAATGTAGTAGTAGTACATTTACTTTGTTTTAGGAAGAGGAATTTGACATTTTATAATGAGATCATATAATGTATACAATTATAAAATATTGCAAACTATATAGTCTTATTATATAGTGATATTTGAATGTTGTTGGAGGTGTAAAATGGCTACAGTTCAAGAGAAAATTGAAGATTTAAAAGCGAGGCAGGAAAAAATCAAGCTAGGTGGCGGTCAAAAACGTATTGACAAGCAACATGCTACTGGTAAACTAACTGCTCGCGAGCGTGTAGAAAAATTACTTGATGCCAATACCTTTGTGGAATTGGATCAATTTGTTACTCATCGCTGTGTTAACTTTGATATGGCATCCGTAGAAGCGCCAGGTGAAGGTGTTGTTACTGGTTATGGTACCATTGAAGGACGATTGGTCTATGTATTTGCACAAGATTTCACTGTAGTAGGTGGATCCCTTGGGGAAATGCATGCTGCTAAAATCGTTAAAGTACAACAACTAGCTTTAAAAATGGGTGCACCAATCATTGGTATCAATGATTCTGGTGGAGCGCGTATTCAAGAAGCGGTTGATGCACTTGCTGGTTATGGAAAGATATTCTATAACAATACGCTAGCATCAGGCGTTATTCCTCAAATCTCCGTTATCATGGGACCATGTGCGGGTGGTGCAGTATATTCACCAGCTTTGACAGACTTTATCTACATGGTAAAGAAAACAAGCCAAATGTTTATTACTGGTCCACAAGTTATTAAGTCCGTAACGGGTGAAGAAGTAACAGCTGAAGTATTAGGTGGGGCAATGACTCACAATACAACTTCAGGGGTTGCACATTTTGTTGCTGAGAATGATGATGATTGCTTAGAACAAATACGCTATCTCATGAGCTTCTTGCCAAGCAATAACTTGGAAGGCACTCCTGTTGCAGCATGTACAGACGATATCAATCGTATGGATGAATCCTTAAATACCTTGTTACCAGACAATCCAAATCAACCTTACAACATGAAGGACATTATTACTTCTATTGTAGATAATGGTGAATTTTATGAAGTACAACCATATTTTGCACAAAATATCATTACTTGTTTTGCTCGTTTTGACGGACAATCCGTAGGTATTATTGCAAATCAACCATCCGTAATGGCAGGTTGCTTGGATGTTGATGCCTCTGATAAATCTGCACGTTTCATTCGTTTCTGTGATGCTTTCAATATTCCATTACTTAATTTGGTTGACGTTCCTGGTTTCTTACCTGGTGTAAGCCAAGAGTACGGTGGTATTATTCGTCATGGTGCAAAAATGTTATATGCATACTCAGAAGCAACAGTGCCTAAGATTACGGTTATTACCCGTAAGGCTTATGGTGGATCTTATTTAGCCATGTGTTCACAAGACTTAGGTGCAGATCAGGTAATGGCTTGGCCAACATCTGAGATTGCAGTTATGGGTCCTGCTGGCGCAGCAAATATTATCTTCCGTGGAGACCCTGAGGTTAAAGCTAAAACTGAGCAGTATATAGAAGAATTTGCCACTCCCTATAAAGCAGCGGAACGCGGTTTTGTTGACCAGGTTATTGAACCTAAAGAAACCAGACCACGCATTATCACAGCGCTCAGTATGCTAGCTAGTAAGCGTGAACAACGGCCACAAAAGAAACATGGCAATATTCCGCTATAAGGAAGGTGTGGACTAGTATGAAAATAGATGCAAAAAATATTGCCCCGGAAGTTGTAGCAGTTATTACTGCGGCTATTTATCAAATGATGGGTGGTACAAGCTTTCAGGCAGTAAAAATCAGACGTGACAGCGAGGTATGGATTAACGCTGGTCGCAAAAACGCATAATTAAAAATTTAGTAATGATATAAATATTGTGGAGGTTAGTAAAATGAAAAAGTTTAACATAACTGTAAATGGTGCTACATATCAAGTTGAGGTTGAAGAAGTGAAAGAGGTAAAAGCAGCTGCTCCTGTAGCAAAAGCTGCTGCACCTGCAGCAAAAGCAGCAGCTCCTGCAGCTCCTGCTGCTGCGGCTCCTGCACCTGCTGAAGTTGGCGCTGGCGATACTGCTGTAAATTCTCCAATGCCTGGGAAAATCATCAAAGTAATTGCTGAAGCTGGTAAAGCAGTGAAAAAAGGCGATGTACTAATGATTCTTGAAGCTATGAAAATGCAAAATGAAATTACAGCTCCTGTTGATGGTATCTTAAAATCCATTAATGCAGCAGCGGATCAAAGTGTAAAAACTGGCGAAATCCTAGCAGTTATTAAGTAATCTAAAGTAGGTAAAAAAAGTGCAGCTTAAGAGCTGCACTTTTTTATATACTTTTTTAAATAGAACTTAAAAATAAACAATAAAGAAGTACACCATAGGTAATAGGTATAAGAATAAAAGAAAGTAATTATTTGGAAATCTGGATTCTTCTTAGATGTGTTGACAGGAACTATTTAACTGGTGTAGAGTAGCAATATGTAATCATTATGATGGAAAGGAGACTATATGGACAAGGAACAGGAAGGAATTGTTCTCGAAATTATGAAAGGCAATTTGGCAAAAGTCAAAACCAGCCGGCATAATGATTGTGAGAACTGTGGTGCTTGTCCAGGTAATTCAGCAATCGTTCTAGAAGTTAGTAATGATATTGGTGCTAGACCAGGGCAACGCGTAATTGTCGAAGTACGAGAAATCAATATGCTAAAAGCGGCGTTTATTGTATATATACTGCCATTAATTGCAGTGTTTATTGGCGCAATAGCAGGGAGTTTTTTAAGTCAAACAATGGGTAAAGAATCCTTGGGATTCCAAGTGTTAGGCGGGAGCATTGGGTTTCTGCTATCGATAATTTATATTAAGTATTTTGACTCTGCTGCTAGATTAGATGTCAAAATGCGACCAATGATTGTACGTATTTTGTAATAAGTTTCAGAAGAGGTGATACTATGGCAAAAAGTTTTCACGGCGGGATACATCCTGACGACCGCAAAAGATTTACAGCAAGTAAAGAAATAGTAATAGCACCAATACCAGAGAAAGTAATTATTCCTATGCGGCAACATATTGGTGCTCCTTGTTCTCCAATTGTAAAGGTGGGAGATTTGGTTAAAAAGGGACAAATGATTGGGGAAGCGCAAGCTTTTGTGTCTAGTCCTGTTCATGCCTCAACTTCAGGTAAAGTCGTAGAGATTGCAGAATATCCTCACCCTGTATTTGGTTCTTGTACTGCGGTAGTGATTGAAAGTGATGGGCAAGATGAATGGCTGTTAGGACTACCATTACAGCGTGATTGGCAAAGCCTTGAAGTCACAGAAATCAAAGACATTATTCGTGAGGCCGGCATGGTTGGCATGGGGGGAGCTACCTTTCCTACTCATATCAAAATGGCGCCTCCTGGGGAAAAACCAATTCATACTTTTATTTTAAATGGGGCAGAATGTGAACCATTTTTGACAGCGGATCATCGCGTCATGCTTGAACAATCAGAGGAAATTGTAACAGGCATGCAAATTGCCATGAAGGTATTAGGGGTAAATAAAGGCTATATTGGTATTGAAGAAAATAAGCCAGATGCAATTACTGCTATGAAAAGGGCTTGCCAAGGAATCAGTAGCCTAGAAGTTATAGGGCTACAAACCAAGTACCCACAAGGGGCAGAGAAAACATTAATTAGTGTTATTTGTGGTCAGGAAATTCCCTCTGGCGGTCTTCCTATGGATGTAGGAGTGGTCGTGCAGAATGTGGGCACGGTAGTAGCGATTGCTAATGCAGTGGAAAAAGGAATTCCTCTCATAGAACGGGTAACAACGGTTACGGGCGGCGCCATAAAGGAACCGCAAAATTTATTACTTAGAATTGGTACTACTTTTGCTCAGGCCGTAACCTTATGTGGCGGATTTTTGCAACCACCGGTGAAAGTGATTATGGGGGGGCCAATGATGGGAATGGCCCAGCGTACTCTTGATGTACCAATTATAAAAGGTACTTCTGGTGTCTTAGTCTTACGGGAAGAAGATGTGAATAGTGGCCCAGAGCGACCCTGTATTCGTTGTGGACGCTGTGTAGATGCTTGTCCTATGGGACTCATACCAAGTATGCTCAGTGTTCTTAGTGAACGAGGGGCCCATGTAGTTGCGAAGAATGAATATGACTTACTAGATTGCGTAGAATGTGGATCTTGTGTCTACGTCTGCCCAGCTAAACGTAATATTGTTCATTATGTTAAATTATCCAAAGCGCAAAATGCAGCAAAGAAATAAGGAGGTGGCGGTATGAGCACAGAAACGAAAGTTGAATTAGATAAATTTATAGTTTCCGCATCACCCCACATCCGGTGTGATGAATCCATTTCAAAAATAATGTGGAGTGTCAATGCAGCACTCGCACCAGCAGCACTTTTTTCTATTTATAATTTTGGCATGCCAGCACTGAAAACAATGCTGCTTTGTATTATTTCAGCCATCGCAGCCGAATACTTAATTTTGAAATGGCAAAAGAAAGCGATGGTTGTGAGTGATGGCAGTGCCTTTTTAACTGGCTTGCTACTAGCAATGAATATTCCGGCGACATTGCCTTGGTATATGCCTCTAGCAGGGTCTGTCTTTGCTATTGCCATTGCAAAACATACTATGGGAGGGCTTGGTTTTAATATTTTTAACCCAGCCCTGATTGGTCGTGCTTTTATTTTAGCATCTTGGCCCATTGCCATGACTACTTGGCCCATTACCACAGATATGGTAGGTAAAGTCGATGGTCTAACCACGGCTACTCCTTTAGGGATTTTAAAATTGCAAGGCTATGAAAAACTAGTACAGCATTTTGGTGATACAGCTACTATGTATAAGTCTTTGTTTTTTGGAGTGCGTACGGGAAGTATGGGAGAAACGTCGGCATTACTATTACTGCTCGGCGGCATATATCTCATTTATAAAGGGTACATCAAGTGGCAAGTTCCGGTTGTCATGATTGGTACAGTGGGAGCGTTGACAGCCCTATTTGGTGGGGATCCTATCCTTCATATGATGTCAGGCGGTCTTATTCTCGGAGCATTTTATATGGCAACGGATATGGTGACCATTCCTATTACAACAAAAGGGCAAATTATTTTTGCTGTGGGGGCTGGTGCTCTTACCGTTTTGATTCGATTAAAGGGCGGTTATCCTGAAGGAGTATGCTACGCAATACTACTCATGAACTGCATCACCCCGCTAATTGATCGTCTTGTAAGGCCTGTAAAATATGGTGCAAGGAGGTAAGGGATATGGCACATGATGGACATGAATCAAATGACAGTGTTTTTAAAGTTGGTATCAATCTTACCCTTGCTTGTTTACTATCAAGTGCGGTAATTGCGGGAACCTCTGCGGTGACTGCACCAATCGCTGCTAAAACGAGAATTGAGATTTATAATAAAGCGCGGAAAGAATTGGTAGTAGATGCCCAAGATTTCAAAGCGATAGAAGGTAAAACCGGCTGGTATGGAGCACTAAAAGATGGTAAGGTAATTGCTTATGTAGTGCCAGCGGAAAGTAAAGGGTATGCTGGTGCAATCAATATGTTAGCTGCCATAGGAGCCGACGGCAAAGTGATAGACTATGCAATTGTAAGCTATAAGGAGACACCGGGGCTTGGCGATAAGGCAGAAAAACCGGCTTTTCGTAGCCAGTTTTCCGGCAAAACAGCAGAAGATTTAGAAGTAGTAAAAGTTCCTACGGATAAAAATATTCAGGCACTAACGGGAGCAACCATTACTTCAAAAGCTGTAACAAAAGGCATTAGGGAAGCGGTAGAAGAAGTTACTGCTTTTATAGCCAATCAATCGGAGTGAGGTGCTGAATATGAAAAAATTATGGGATATATTTTATAAAGGGTTATTTGATCAAAACCCCATATTTCGCCTAGCCTTAAGTCTGTGTCCGGCCTTGGCGGTTACCTCTAATGTTAAAAATGCATTGGCTATGGGTTTATCGGTGATGTTTGTAATTACTGCTAATAATGTAGTCGTATCCATCTTTCGCAAATGGGTCAATCCCAAAGTGCGTGTTCCTGTATATATTACCTCCATTGCTACTATTGTTACAGTGCTTATCTTAACATTGCAAGCTTACCTTCCAGATATATATAAAGAACTTTATCTTTATTTAAATCTTATTGTGGTGTTTGCGATTATTCTAGCCAGGGCAGAAGTATTCGCAGCGAAAAATCCTGTAATTCCATCATTTTTTGATGGTCTAGGAATGGGTGCAGGTTTTGCAGGTGCTATGGTGCTGATTGGAGCAATCCGCGAATTGTTTGGCAGTGGTACTCTTATGGGAGCTACTATCTTAGGTTCAGCTTATGATCCAGCGTTAATTATAGTATTACCACCCGGCGGTTTTATTATGATCGGCTTAATGATTGCCTGCTTTAATTTGATTGGTGAATACCAAGATAAATTAAAGGTAGCTAGGAAGCAAGGGAGTGATGCATAATGGAGGAATATTTAAAACTATTTATTGCTTCGGCAATTACGAATAATTTTGTATTAACCCAGTTTTTGGGGCTTTGTATCTTCTTTGGTGTATCTAAAAATCTCAATGCATCTATTGGGATGGGAATGGCTGTTACATCGGTTATGACCTTAAGTTCGATGTTTGCTTGGGCCGTATACGTTTATATTCTTGAGCCTCTTGGACTCCAGTCTCTTATGTTAATAACCTTTGTAGTGCTAATTGCCAGCCTTGTACAATTTTTGGAAATGGTTATAAAGAAACATGCTCCAGCCTTATATAATATGTGGGGAATTTATCTTGTTTTGATTGCGACCAATTGTATTGTCATCGCTGTACCGATTACGAATGTAGAGCAAAATTCTAATTTTATGACAAGTTTAGTACTTTCCATCGGTTCGGGAGTCGGATTTGCTTTGGCGCTTATTTTAATGGCTAGTCTGCGTGAAAAACTCCAATATGCAGACGTGCCCAAATCTTTGGAAGGCCTGGGTATCTCTTTTATTTTGGCAGGAATGTTAGCATTGTCATTCTTTGGTTTTTCGGGAATGATCACACTATAAGAAATGATAGAAGGTGATGAAAAATGAGTACACCAATATTGATATTGCTTGTATTAACGTCTCTAGGTTTAGTTTTTGGTTTTATATTGGCCTATTCGAATAAAAAATTTAGTATGGAGGTTAATCCTCTCATTCATATCGTAGAGGACGTTTTACCTAAAGGTCAGTGCGGTGCCTGCGGTTATGCTGGCTGTATGGCTTATGCAGAGGCTGTTGTACTCAATTCTGATGTACCGCCCAACTTGTGTACACCAGGCAAGGATGCGGTTGCTAAATTAGTTGCGGAGCTTACAGGCAAGGCTGCAGCTCCTATGGAAGCGCAAATCGCTCAGGTCAAGTGTGCTGGTAGCCATAGTAATGCGATTGAGGCTTACCGCTATGATGGTGTTGAGGATTGCACGGCTGCTAATTTGCTATTTGGCGGTGCTAAAAGCTGCAAATATGGCTGCTTAGGTCTAGGTACTTGTGTTCGCAGTTGTCCTTTTAATGCGATGGTTATGAGCGCTGAGGGGCTGCCAGTCATTGACCCTGATAAATGCACAGCATGCGGAAAATGTGTAAGTGTATGCCCTAAAATGATTATAAGCCTTATACCCTTAGAGGCAAAAGTTAGGGTGAATTGTAGCTCGAAAGATAAAGGACCGGTAGCGAAAAAAGCATGTAGTGTTGCCTGTATTGGCTGCTCTTTATGTATGCGTCAATGTCCTCATGGCGCCATAAAAATGGAAAATAACTTGGCTGTCGTAGATAGTAATATTTGCAAAGAACAATGTTTAGAGGCCTTGTGTCTAGGTAAGTGTCCTACAAAAGCCATTCGTCCTTTTGTGCTAGGGATTGTCCCAGGGACGGAAACAAAAGAAAGTGTAACAGCAGCTTGCGCATCTTGCGCAAAATAAAAGAATGGTAATAAAACGCAGAAGCAAAGTCTTCTGCGTTTTATTTGCATGTTAGGGGATTATGCGGTAAAATAATCTAGACTAATGGATGTGCTGTATAGTAGCATGCTAAGATTACCTAGTCAGGCTAGATAGTAGTAAAAAGATGGGACTAAGAGGGGTAACAGTAAAAAAATATGTATAATACGAAACGTATGGTAGTAATGGCTTTTTGTATTGCCATCTCTATCGTATTACACATGGTTGAATCTTGGCTGCCCTTACCACTGCCTGTACCAGGTATAAAATTAGGCTTAGCGAATATTGTATCCCTCCTTGTTCTGGTAATTTTTGATTGGCGTGATGCTATCTATGTTGGAATGATACGTGCTTTTTTGGCATCACTTTTTAGTGGTGTATTTTTAGGGCCTGCTTTCTTCATGAGTATAAGCGGAGCAGTAGGGAGTATACTTGCTATGGCTATTGCCTATCGCTATTGGCAACGGGATTTTTCCTTACTTGGTATAAGTGTAATTGGTGCAGTCGTTCATAACGTAGTACAAATGATAGTAGCAGCGATAGTTGTTTCAAGTATCTCTTTATTATGGTACTTGCCCTATCTTGTATTATTTGCACTACCCACAGGTGTTGCTACGGGTATGATTGCAATTTATTTTTTAGCGAAGGCCCCACAAAAACTTTATATCAAATAGATTCTATAAACTATTCTTTAATAGATACAGGGGGTAGAAGTTTTGCGAGGTGTTAAA
The DNA here is from genome assembly GCA_027492445.1 of Sporomusaceae bacterium. GTDB lineage: Bacteria > Bacillota > Negativicutes > DSM-13327 > DSM-13327 > CTSoil-075. The sequence continues at coordinate 11,653 of JAPUES010000086.1, forward strand.
AGTAAAGGGTATGGAATGTTACTATTATTTTTAATTACAGGTGCTGTTTTTGGTGGTATTTTGGGAGAATTTATTTCACGATCCGACGTATTGGCAGACTGGTCCCCTTATTTAGTTAAGACCTTTTTAGTATTAGATGTTCCGCCTATTAACATTAATTTATATGTGGTAAAATTTATATTGGGTTTTGTATTGCAACCTAATTTGATTAGTATTTTAGGCATGATAATAGCTATGCTGCTGTTTCGACGTATTTGATTTTTAAAATCTCGGAGGTAGTTACTCATGACAATTATTTTGGCGTCAGCATCCCCGCGTCGCCAAGAACTTTTAAGGCAAGTTGGTTGTGAATTTACCGTTATGCTTAGCCATATCGTCGAAGATAACAACCTAGATGTATTGCCGCAGGAACTAGCCGTTTTGCACGCTAAGGAAAAAGCATTGGATGTAGCTGCTAGAGCTCATGCTAATGACGTAGTCATTGGGGCTGATACGATAGTAGTTTTGAATGGACGAGTATATGGTAAGCCTGTCGATAAAAAGGATGCCAGAAATATTTTAACGGCATTAGCAGGCAAAGAACATCAAGTCATGACCGGTATTGCCGTTGTCAAAGCAGGTAAGCTGTGGACGGATGTTGTCATTACAAAGGTTAAAATCGGGAAACTTGAGCCAGTGGAAATTGAAAGCTATTTAGCAACTGGTGAGCCCATGGATAAAGCAGGAGCTTATGGGATTCAGGGAATCGGTGCTCTTTTGGTGGAAGATATTCAAGGGTGTTACACAAATGTAGTAGGTTTGCCACTAAAAAAAACGGCAGAACTCCTAAAAAAAGCAGGTATTAGCTTGTTATGAGTGACGCTAAGGCACTGATGATAAAAGAATTACCACAAGAAGAACGACCACGGGAAAAAATGCTTCGAAATGGAGCACAGGCCTTAAGTAATGCTGAATTATTGGCTATTTTACTTAGAACGGGCACAAAAAATGATTCCGTTTTGCGCGTGGCAGAACGCCTCCTGAAAAAATATGAAGAATTAGGCGTAGCCGCTCTCGGGAGTGTTGTACCTCAAGAACTAAGTAAGATTAAAGGAATTGGAAATGTAAAAGCAGTTACGGTGGTAGCTGCTATCGAACTTGGGAAACGACTGCATGGCTTGGCATCTGCCGAAAGACCAATCATTCGTGCCCCCCAAGATGCTGCTGATTTATTGATGGCTAGGCTGCGCTATGAGCCAAAGGAACATTTTTTAAGTGTGCTCTTGTCCACTAAAAATCATGTGTTAGCGACTCCTACAATTTCTATCGGCAGTTTAAATGCTTCCATTGTGCATCCGCGAGAACTATTTCGCGAAGCTATCCACTACTCAGCAGCGGCTATTATTTTAGTGCATAATCACCCTAGCGGAGACCCTACTCCAAGCCAAGAAGATATTATGCTTACTAGAAAAATTGTTGAAGCTGGAAAAATCCTAGAAATTCATGTACTTGATCACGTCATTATTGGCGATAATAAGTATGTTAGTCTTAAGGAAAAGGGAATAATATAAAAAAAATACGATGTAACATAAGCAAGAATTAGTTGCTTAATGAAAGGGGCTTATTTTATGATGAACTTTTTTGGATCCTTCTCGCGAGATATGGGTATAGATCTTGGTACCGCAAATACTTTGGTACATGTAAAGGGTAAGGGGATTGTACTGAGTGAACCCTCTGTTGTAGCGATACAACGTGATACTGGTGAAGTATTAGCAGTTGGGGAAGAAGCCAAACAAATGATTGGCCGTACACCCGGTAATATTGTGGCTATTAGACCATTAAAAGATGGGGTTATTGCTGATTTTGACGTTACTCAGGCCATGCTAAAGTATTTTATTCGTAAGGCCATTGATACAAAATCTTTTATAAGACCACGCGTCATTGTTGGTGTACCATCGGGAGTGACAGAAGTTGAAAAACGTGCCGTTATTGATGCAACCATTCAAGCGGGCGCTCGGGAAGCCTATCTCATTGAAGAACCAATGGCTGCTGCTATCGGTGCAGGACAGCCGGTTCATGAACCAACAGGAAATATGGTAGTGGATATTGGTGGTGGTACTACAGAAGTTGCCGTTATTTCTCTTGGCGGTATTGTGACTAGCCGCTCCATCCGTGTTGGTGGGGATGAAATGGATGAGTCAATCATGCAATACATCAAACGTACTTATAACTTAATGATTGGTGAACGTACTGCGGAAGAAATTAAAATGAAAATTGGTGCCGCTATCGTGCCTAAAATAGAAGAGTCCATGGATATTCGTGGACGAGATTTAGTATCGGGTTTACCAAAAACATTAAATATTAAAGCTAGTGAAGTTCAGCAAGCTCTTAGTGAACCTATTGCGAGTATTGTGGAAGCTGTTAAGGTAACTCTTGAGAGAACACCACCAGAACTAGCTTCTGATATTATGGACCGCGGTATCGTTATGACGGGCGGTGGCTCATTGCTTACAGGGCTAGATGCTTTATTAATGAGAGAAACTGGCATGCCAGTCCATATTTCAGAGGATGCTTTATCTTGTGTATGTATAGGTACAGGACGAGCTTTAGAAAGTATTGATCTATTGAAACGAGTATTAATGACGACTAAAAAATTTGGCTAAGAGAGTGGAGAGGAGCTTAGGAAAGTGGGATTTTTTCACAAAAAGACGGTAGTCTTATTGGTGGCTGTCCTTACCGCTTTTTTGCTGGCCAGTTCCCAAGCCCAGGGAAGATATAAATTTGCCTTTGTAGAAGAGATTATTACTACGATTATGGCACCGGTGCAATATCTTACTTCGAGTGTGGGTTTTCAATTTCGGAAAGTTGGTTTATCAACTGGTGAGCTAATGACTGCCTATCGTGATAATCAAGCATTGCGTCTAGAAAATGAGGAGCTTCGCCAAAATAACTTAAATACAAGTGAAGTGTTGGCAGAAAATCTACGGCTAAGGACAATGCTTGATTATAAAAAGGCAACGAATCAATTTGATTTTGTCACTGCTACAGTGGTAGGGCGTGATCTTGGAACATGGAATGGTACTATTATTATTAATCGGGGAACGGCTGACGGTATTAACAAGGATATGCCAGTAGTTACCCCCCAAGGGCTGGTTGGCAGTGTCGTGAACGTTTATACGAATGTGGCGAAGGTTCAGCTTATACTTGATTCGCGCAGTGCAGTAGGAACTCTCGTACAGCGCCCGGAATCAAGAGTTGCCGCTATAGTGGAAGGCAGTAATGCAACGCCTCAGACACCGAGAATGGTTAATATTGCTCGCGATGCGGATATTATTAAAAGTGACAAGCTTATTACATCGGGATTTGGCGGTATTTATCCTAAAGGATTATTGATTGGTGAAGTCATCGATCTTGTAAATGAAGAAGGGGGGCTGTTAAAATACGCCTCCATTAAACCATCCGTAGACTTTGATCGGCTGGAAGAGGTACTTATTATTGTCCGCTCCCGAGAACCAATGCCTATTCTTCCTAACTCTGGATCAACGAATGGGACTTCGCCAGACAAAATAGGAACAGTGCCTCTAGGAGTAGTTCGATGAGTACAATGATTTGGCTAGGGCTGATTGTGGTTATGACGATTATTCAGTCAACCTTGCTGCCGCTTGTTGCAATTAAAGGCATTTATCCAGATATATTATTGGTCATGGTTGTATCCTACGCTTTACTTTCTGGTAAAGAAAAAGGCGTGGGTATGGGTTTCTTTACTGGATTATTGCAAGATTTGGCTCTTGGCAGTATTTTTGGCAGTTATACTTTATCAAAATTAACAACAGGTTACTTTTTTGGTTTGGCGGAACGTAAAGTTTTTAAAGAACATATCATCTTACCGGTGGCTGCTGTAGCGGTAGGAACTGTTTTAAATGGATTGGTATTAACGATAATATTGTTAATGCTTAGCTATAAAATAGATGTTGTTGCTGTTTTTATAAACAGTATATTGCCTCAGGCCGTTTATAATTTACTTATTGCGATTCCGATTCATCATTTTGTCTATCGTTTAACGAAACTTAAATCAGAATAGCTAATACAATACAGGGAGAAGGAGGGTGTTGCCGTGCTGGCTAAACGTTTAAATAATAGGCTAGAAGTATTAGCATTGATTATTGTATTGGTATTTTTATGTCTAGTTAGCCGCCTTGGATATTTGCAAGTTGTACAAGGCAAATATTATGGGCAGAAGGCTGATGGCAACCGAATCCGACTTGTTCCAACTATGGCGCCGAGGGGCATCTTTTTTGATCGAAATGGAGTGGCCCTCGTTTCTAATTTGCCTGGTTTTACCGTATCTTTATTACCGATTAATGGGGAAATCCCAGAAGATATTATTGTAAAATTGGCAAGTATTTTAATGATAAATGTTGATGAAATTAAAAAAAAGCTAAGCCAGACGAATGGGAAATTTGAACCTGTGCGTATCAAAGCTAATATTGGACCTGACGTTGTGACGAAGATTGAAGAACGCCGTGCCGAGTTACCTGGCGTTGTTATTGAAATACAGCCAATTCGAAATTATGTTAATAATGAACTTGCTGCTCATTTATTTGGCTATGTTAGTGAAATCAATGATGTGCAGTTGGAAAAATTAAAAGATGAAGGATATAAGACAGGGGATATTGTTGGGAAGTTTGGCCTCGAAAAAGTGTATGATCGTGAACTGCGAGGTACTGATGGCGGAGATCAAGTTGAGGTCGATGTAACAGGACGCCCTGTGAATGTCTTAGGTAAAAAAGAGACTATACCAGGGAAAAACCTGGTACTTACGATTGATTATCGCATTCAAAAAGCCGCCGAGATAGCCATTGATGAACAACTACATTATTTGCAAACCAAGAGCCAATTTCGTAATGCAAAAGCTGCTGCAGCCATTGCCATGAATCCTAAAACTGGTGAAATTTTGGCAATGGTCAGTCGACCAACATTTAATCCTAATTTATTCGCAGGTGGAATTTCTAGTAAGGATTGGAAAAATATCAATGAAAATCCCAATAATCCTATGAATAATAAATCCATTTCAGGTGAATATCCACCAGGCTCGACTTTTAAGATTATAACAGGTGCAGCCGCCTTAGAATTAGGTAAGGTAACACCAGAAGAAAAAATCTTAGATACCGGTAAACATTGGATAATTGATAAAGGGAATGCCGAGGGAGAAGCCTTAGGGTGGATTAGTTTTAAGCAAGCTTTATCGAAGTCTGACAATGTATATTTTTATGAAATGGGTAATCGTTTGGGCATTGATAATCTAGAAAAGTATGCTCGTATGTTTGGACTTGGGGTGGTGACAGGTATTAACTTACCTGGCGAGTCGGAAGGATTAGTGGCCAACAAAAGTTACAAGGAAAAAGTATACGGGGAAGATTGGTATTTATCAGAAACTTTTGATGCTGCAATTGGACAAGGATTTCAATTAACAACGCCACTGCAAGTTGCAGTGATGTTGAGTGAAATAGCCAATGGCGGGCAACGTTATCGCCCTTATTTGGTAAGTAAGATTCTTGGCGCAAATGGAAATGTCGTTAAAAATTTTGTGCCAGAAGAAATGGGGAAGATAATCATATCTCCACCTACGTTGAATTTGATTCGTGAATCCCTGCGAGATGTAGCCTTAGAAGGTGGTACAGGAGCAGAAGCCTTCCGTGACTTTCCGGTATCAATAGCTGGTAAAACGGGTACAGCTGAAAACTCTCATGGCAGTGATCATGGCTGGTTTATTGCTTATGGTCCTTATGAAGATCCACGTATTGTAGTTGTGGTGATTGTTGAGCAAGGTGGATTTGGTGCGAGTTCAGCTGCTCCCATTGCCCGCAAAATAATGGAGTCGGCTTTTAATATTAATCAGGCTCCTACAGAAGCTATTAAAAAGAATAAACCGCATATGGCGTTATAATCAAAGACTTGGCGTTAGCCAAGTCTTTGATTATAACAAAAAAATATCGCTGTTGTGCAGGAATTAATATAAAAATAGCGAATTTTATAACACGGAACTACATAATCTATGGTAATATTTGGGAGATGGACATGCGACAATATGTAACATTTAAAGGTAGTAGAAGCGGTTTACAATTAGTGCTAGATGACTCAGCCAATTTTGAGATAATCTTAGAAAATCTCAAAGCTAAGCTAGAGTCAGCAGTAGTTTTTTTTACCCATGGTACAATCGTAGAGGTTCCAGATAAAGTACGGATACTTACGGCAGAGGAACAGGGGGATTTAACTAAATTATTAGCAACATATGGTTTAATCTTTCGTGAATCCGTTAAGGAAGAACCAATTGCGCAAACGAGCAATGTTCCGCCTGAGGAACCACAAACGATGTTTGTTGCTAAAACCATACGCAGCGGGCAAGAGGTTTTACACGATGGCTCCATTGTCATTGTTGGGGATGTTAATCCTGGTGCGGAAGTGATAGCTGGTGGTGATATCGTAATTAAAGGTACTTGTCGCGGTGTAGTACATGCGGGAGCCTTTGGTAATAGTAGTGCTACCATTACTGCGAATCGTCTACTCGCTTCGCAAATTAGAATTGCCAATCTCATTGCGAGAGCACCGGATCATTTAGAACAACCCGATTGCACAGAAATTGCAAGTATTAAAGATGGTAACGTAATTATTGAAGCTGTGATTTGTGAGTAAGGTAAATTCAATATAAAACTAGATAAAAGAATTGTTTTCATATAGGAGGGTATAAATGGGAGAAGTCATTGTTGTAACATCGGGGAAAGGTGGCGTTGGTAAAACTACGACCACTGCTAATTTAGGTACTGGTTTTGCCTTGCAAGGCAAAAAAGTAGTATTAGTGGATGCTGATATTGGACTGCGAAATTTAGATGTGGTTATGGGTTTGGAAAACCGCATTGTATATGATCTTGTTGATGTGGTAGAAGGCAATTGCCGTTTGAAACAGGCCTTAATTCGTGACAAACGCTATGAATCTTTGTATCTTTTACCAGCTGCCCAGACTCGGGATAAAAATGCTGTGAATCCTGATCAAATGAAAGAATTATGTGCGGAATTATCCCAAGAGTTTGATATTGTCATTATTGATTGTCCAGCTGGTATTGAACAGGGCTTTAAAAATGCTATTGCTGGTGCGGATAAGGCCATTATCGTTACTACTCCTGAAGTGTCAGCGGTGCGTGATGCGGACCGTATTATTGGGTTATTAGAATCAGAAGGTAAGCATAACCCGAAACTCATTATCAATCGTATCCGTCCTAACATGGTAAAAAAAGGGGATATGATGGACATTGATGATATTATTGAAATTTTAGCTATTGATTTACTCGGAATTATACCGGAGGATGAATATATTATTATTTCTACTAATCGTGGAGAACCAGCAGTCACGAATCCTATTGCGGCAGCCAGTACTGCATATAAAAATATTGTCCGGCGTTTGCTTGGAGAAAATATACCCTTTATGAAAATTGAACAGAATGACGGATTTTTTAGTAGATTGAAAAAAGTATTTAATTTCTAAGGAGGGATGAGCATGTTTGATTTAATTCAAAGATTATTTGGTAAGGACTCAGCAGCTTCAAAAGATGTTGCCAAGGAAAGGCTGCGTTTAGTGCTAGTTCACGATCGTGTTAATACTTCACCTCAATTTATGGAGGGACTAAAAGATGATATGATTAAGGTCATATCGAATTATATGGACATTAATGAGAAAACTATGGAAGTTCATTTTGCTCAGACCGAGAATTCAGTGGCGTTGGTCGCAAATATTCCTGTAAATCGGATGAAAAGGGGCAAAATGCTTAAAGAATAATACTATTATAATCAACAAGGGACTTTTTCAATGGAAGGTAAGTGTAATACATGTTAACCCGAAGACTATTGCGAAATTTGGATTTTGTGACGATTGCTACCGTCAGTCTCTTAATTGTCATTAGTTTAGTGATTATTGGTAGCGCTACACATGTGAATACGGCAAGTGAAGATCGCTATTGGTATGTTGAACGTCAAGGCTTCTTTGCTATAGCGAATGTAGTCATAATCTTTATTATGCTTAATTTTGATTATAAAACATTAGGGAAATTCTCCACTGTTTTATACGGCATAAATATGATAATGCTACTGGCAGTTATGTTTGTAGGGCAGTCAGCTTTAGGGGCACAGCGTTGGATACAAATCGGTCCTATTAGTTTGCAACCCTCAGAATTTTCAAAATTGATTATGATTATTGCCTTAGCAGATATGCTTGATAAAAAAAGTGGTAGGTTGCATAGCTTTAGAGATGTGATTCCCATATTTTTGTACGTTGGTTTTCCTTTTATTTTAGTGCTAAAACAGCCTGACCTTGGGACTTCCTTAGTATTTTTAGCCATCTTATTTGGCATGATTTTTGTAGCAGGCATTCGAACCAAGCATTTAATGATGATTTTTGGTGCAGGGGTAGCTTTTATGCCAATCTTTTGGCATTTCCTTAAGGATTATCAAAAACAACGGTTGACAGTATTTATTGATCCCAATGTTGATCCTTTAGGATCGGGTTATCACATTATTCAATCAAAAATAGCCATTGGATCAGGGATGCTATTTGGTAAAGGCTTGTTTGCTGGGACGCAAAGTCAGCTTAATTTTTTGCCGGAAAATCATACAGACTTTATTTTTGCTGTGATTGGTGAAGAATTAGGTTTTGTTGGTGCAGTAGTTATCTTGCTGTTATATTTTATTTTGCTGTATCGGGGTATAAAAATCGCTGGATCGGCCCGGGATAATTTTGGAACCTTACTTGCCACCGGTATTACATCCATGTTAGCCTTTCATTTGCTCGTTAATGTAGGAATGACGGCTGGGATTATGCCAGTAACAGGGATTCCCCTTCCTCTTATGAGTTATGGGGTAAGCTCTCTCACGACAAATATGATTAGTGTGGGTATTTT
>JAPUES010000087.1 GCA_027492445.1 Sporomusaceae bacterium
TTGGTAAGTTTCTCGATTTCTTCAAATAAACGATCATTTAATACCTTGATAAAAGTTCCCTTCATACCTAAGGATTTGGATTCAATAACTCCCGCACTTTGAAATTTGCGTAAGGCATTGACAATGACTGAACGGGTAATACCAGCGCGATCCGCAATCTTGCTCGCTACCAATAAGCCTTCATGACCATTAAGCTCCTTGAATATATGTGTCACGGCTTCCAGTTCTGAATAAGAAAGGATGCCAAGAGCGACTTTAACTGTCGCTTTTTTACGAGCTTCTTCTTCAATTTTGCCACTACGATCTCTTAAAAATTCCATCCCTACAACGGTAGCCCCATATTCAGCTAAAATAAGGTCAGCAGCATTAAATTCTGCCTGGAACTTAGCGACAATTAAAGTGCCAATACGTTCACCTACACCATGAATCGGTACCACTGTCGTAAACTTATCACGAAATAGACAGGATTCTTCCTTGCTAAAGGCACACATTCCATCTTTAAGAGTTAAATTTGGTGAAGTTTCAGTAATTCTAAGCAACCATTCCACATAATATTGGGGAAAAACCCTTGGTAAGAGTACTTTATCACGCATTAAATCACATTCAAAGTTATCCAAACAAGCATAACCAAGTAATTTACCGTCTTTACCAATAATATAAACATTAGCAGCCATTACCATGCTGAGTAAAGTAGACATATCAAAAAAATCTACTTTTTCAGATTTTTGCAATAATTTATTGATTTTGCGCGTACGTTCTAACAAGTGTATCATACGAATTTGCTCCTGCCTTTCATTTTTTGATATCGTTTCATTTATGAATAGATTGACTATGAAATCGAATAGTATATAATGATTATGAAATATGTTTCAAAATAAATATATAATATTCAGAAAAAAATGTCAAGTTTCTATATGTGGAAAAACGACAAATAAATTGTTCAAAAGACATAAAAAATTTAAAAGAGTAATATACAAATTAAATTTGAAAAGATATAATAGACTATACCCCCCTGTGGGGGGCATGAAGCAAAAAGTTAAAAAGAAGGAGAGAAATAATTGTGAATTATAAAACCAAAGGTGTATGTGCAAAGGAAATTAAGTTTGACGTAGAAAATGGCAGAATCAAAAATGTGGAATTTGTTGGTGGGTGTATGGGTAACCTTAATGCTATTAGCAAACTAATTGAGGGAATGCCAGTGGATGAGGTGATTCGGAACTTTAAAGGAAATCTATGTCGTAACCAGACTTCTTGTACGGATCAGTTAGCAATAGCTCTAGAAAAACTACAACAAAAAGGTGAGGAAGGTCATGTGGAAAATACTAATCAAAATTAATAAAAATTTAATATTTGCCATTCCTATGGCTTTAATTATGGGATTTATAACAGGGATATATACTGATGTAACTTCTTTAAAAACATTGATACTACCCCTTACTTTTTTAATGGTGTATCCTATGATGGTGAGTTTAAAATTTAAAAAAGTTTTTACTGGTGGCGATACAAAGGTTCAGCTCTTAACGCAAAGTATTAATTTTTTAATCATTCCTTTTTTTACCTATGCAGTAGGGATGTTCTTTTTTGCGGACAGTCCATATTTGCTTCTTGGATTGCTACTTGCCGGGTTATTACCTACGAGTGGCATGACCATTTCCTGGACTGGTTTTGCCAAGGGCAACGTTGAGTCAGCGGTTAAAATGACAATTTTCGGTCTGGCTTTAGGATCTTTAGCCACTCCCTTATATATAAAATTGTTATTAGGTACAACGATACCTATTGATTATGTTGTAGTAATAAAGCAGATTATCTATATCGTATTTATTCCCATGGCACTAGGGTATGCAACCCAACAATATATTCTCACTAAATATGGACAAAAACACTTTCAAGAAAAATTTGCACCGAAGTTTCCAGCAGTTTCTACAATTGGTGTACTAAGTATTGTATTCATTGCAATGGCCTTAAAGGCAAAAGCCGTAGCTGATTCCCCACAATTATTACTTAATATTATGGTGCCAGTTGCATTTATTTATCTGGTCAATTTCTTGCTCAGCACTATTATCGGGCGCTTAACATTAGATAGAGGTCAAGGCATTGCATTGGTTTATGGTACTGTCATGAGAAATTTATCCATAGCCCTAGCTCTGGCAATCAACACCTTTGGAGCAGTTGGTTCCGATGCTGCCCTTGTAATTTGTGCAGCTTATATTATACAGGTACAATCAGCGGCTTGGTATGTTAAGCTTACCGATAAAATATTTGGTAGTATATGAAACATGAAACGGGTGGAGTATAGCTTAACTTAACTAGCAGGAAGTCATAGTAATTACCAAAATATAGATAGAGTTGACAAAAAAAAGAAAGAATGTTACTATAAAAAACATTACTATGACTTAAAATTAAATATTGTAGAAATAGGTGCCCGTAAGGGCTTAATAGGGAAGTTCGGTGTAATACCGGCGCGGTCCCGCCACTGTAATGAGGAGCAAACCCATGTTATACCACTGGGATGAATGTCTTGGGAAGGTTTGGGAGAGCGATGAGCCAGAGCCAGGAGAACTGCCTATTTGTCAATCACCGTTTTACCCACGAGCGATGGGGAGGGGATTAAGTGCACATGAAATATTGTA
>JAPUES010000088.1 GCA_027492445.1 Sporomusaceae bacterium
ACAAACTCATTGGCAGCGGCATTGACTTCAACTTCTTCTTCCACACCTTCTATGGTAACTGTTTCATCTGGAAGCCAAAATTTCCATTCTTTATTCTCAAGAAATGTTCTTTTAAAAACTTCTTCCACATTAGGGCTGGTTATTTCTAAATTGGCACCTTTATTTTTTTTATAAAATACCAATTGATTTCTTTTCGATAAGTCAATTAAACGTTTTTTCCATTCATCAACACGTTTTCTTACTACTAAAGATTTTTCGAGTACTGCCATTACTTTGCCTCCATATTATCATTAGTCTTATTTTACATATTTTAAATAATTTAATAACATTTACATAAATCGACATAAAATCGGATTTTTTATTATAAAATACATCATTCTATTTTTTTCTGTAAATCCCTTCCTTTTTTTGATGTTTTTCAGAACTTATAAGGAAAAACTCACCTTGGTCTCCATCAAAAAAGAGACGTGCGGGTCCTGTTGAGTAGGAAGGTTATTTCCTTATTTAGATTTTTCTTCAGCACTTCTTCGAGTAGCTTCAATGCACTTTCTTCCTCAGGATGATTGGTACCTAGTTCGCTTCTAAATACTTTGCTGATAATGGATTTTTTTATATGGTCGATTCCTATCACTACATATTCTTTAGTCACTTTACTAAAACTAATCATGAGCCCCTTTTCTTCTTAAATTTTATTTATACAATCTATTTACCAATTACACTAAAGTATCAATCCCTACGTCTTTTCGTGCTCTCGCACTCATCGTTCTGGCGTCAAAATACCGCAGGCATTAGCCCGTTCCCACTACGTAACGGGCGGTTCCGCCCTCACTAACATCTGCGGACTCCGTCCTTATACCAGCAACGGACTATCGTCCTCACCAAACGGCGGCGGGCGTTTCCTCGGACTTTGTCCTTATCTTTGCGGTAAGCCTCGCAGAGTCAGCCGTCGTTCCTGAGCGATTAGATCCGCAGAATCAGCGAACGTTCCTCGTTCTTAGCGTCGAATACCGCAGGTATTCCAGCGGTCCCCCGCTGGACTGCCCCGGGCGGGTATATAGTAACAAAAGAGGGCGGGACGCTAAGGCATACACTTACCTTACGTCCCGCCCTCTTTAACTCAAACAACCACCCCTCACACTACCGATTGCACATGCTGGCGATTATCCTGACACTTTGCGCACTGATTGGTATGCACTTCAATCTTGCCTGCTAGATCTCTAGCGGCAGTGGCAAAATTATCAAGACTCACTTGTAATTTCACCAACAGCCACGTCGCCACAGCAATGGGAAATCCCACCTGAGCCACAAACTGTTCCATATCACCCATATTGCTCTCTCCTTTCCTTGGATAGTAAAATAACGCGCCATTTGCGCGTTATCTTACTTTTCTCTACCTTGTTATTCTTCCTCACATAATAAAACACAGGACATCATCCCCGCCCACTATGCCAGTTCTGCCACATCCGTACTTCTAAGCTGTGCACTAACAATCTGCACCAAATCTCCACTCGCAGTACTAAAAATATTTTTAGTGATAATATTTTGCATCACTGTAGTCACAGCTGCCGCAGTAAGACCATCCTTCGGATCATTGACAAGAATCGTTACCCCCCTGTGTTAGCATAGTTGTCGTAGCAATGTCGGCAGAAAGATTAGAATAAAAATAACAAAAAACGGACTTCCAAAATAGGAAATCCGTCTTACTTTTAAGCTGATTTCTGCACCCGTTGCGCCACCGTTGCACCATGTTGACTACTGTACTGGTTGCGCCACGTCTTGAAACCTGCGTATTTACTGGAGCGGGTGAAGAGATTCGAACTCTCGACCCACGGCTTGGGAATTGGCGAATTTGAGTTTTTAGACGTCTATACCGTATCTTACGATGCAGATAATCTGGATATTCAAAGGTTTCTCTTTTCCATTATGTCTAATAAATCCAGGTCGTATTAATGCGAATTGGTCCGCAAAAAGGTCCGCAATCACATAGGGGTATTTTACCAGCGCCATTAACAGATACGACGAGACAAGCAAATCCATCCGCGCTTAGCGAATCATCAACCATACTTTCTAAACCAAGTATTACCAGCTTAGTTCAGATCTATTTCTTTTTCTTAGGTCATACCTAACAGTGAATTGATTATGATGTTACCACAAAAGAATGATGAACAGCTACCGAAAGATTAAACTAATCCAAAATATTTCTCAAAAAACACTTTTAGTTTTTCAATAACTGTTTGTTTCTTAATTGATCTATTTGCTCCACCTGAAAATCGCGAAATAGGAGGTAATATCTTGTCAAAATCGGTACCAGTTGTTTTTACATCACCATCTCTAAAGGCGTTTTCAATAAATTTTTTAGCTTCCTCTGGTTTTAATTTCTCTTCATTGATGAGTAATTCTAGGTCTTGATCTTTTTGTTTTTTAATGAAATCCTTCCAATCTTTATCAACATCTGTTTTGATCGTCATTTGATCAACAAATCCTTCGATGAGTGCTTTCTTGCTTCTGAGCTGAACGCTTGCGTCAATGGATTTATTAATGTTAGCTAGTATGGTTTTATCTTGGCAGTTAGATTCATGATACTTGGCAACAAGCATTAGAATATAGTCTATATTGACTTCTACCTGTTTGATAAGTTCAATTTCAAATACAATGTCATTATTGATACGCTCTTTTTCAACATCGCTTTTTTTTGCATAATCTTGGTATAAATCAATATAGATACTTTGATAATCTTGTAAATCTCTATCGGACACAGAATCTTCATTTTCGAATTCGTCAAAGCATCTGAGAATATTTTTTAGACGCAAGATACGACCGAAGAGTCTAATAAATTCCTTTTGAGCATCTTCGCTCATCATATCACAGCCAAGAGGGAATTCATTTACAAGCCTTGTAATCAATTCCTTATAGCCATCTATGTGTTTACCACTATCTTCGTAACCATTCATGTATTCATTGTAAGTTTTCAGAATAACCATGCCGCTTGTGTTTTCATCTCCAAAAAGAGCCAGAGCATCATTGGTGCTTTTTTCAAGATTTCTGAAGCAAATAATATTGCCAAAGGTTTTTACGGAGTTTAAAATGCGATTTGTTCTTGAAAACGCCTGTATTAAACCGTGGTCTTTTAAATTTTTATCAACCCATAGCGTATTGAGCGTAGTAGCATCAAAGCCAGTCAAGAACATATTTACTACAATCAACAGGTCTATTTCACGGTTTTTCATACGCAAGGATACGTCTTTATAGTAGCTCGGAAATTTATCAGCAGAAGTATCATAGCTTACACCAAATTGTTCATTATAATCTATAATCGCGCTATCAAGAAAGTCACGAGAAGTTTGATCAAGACCACTGGTGTCGAAGTTCTCATCTTGTAAAATATCATCTGGATCTTCTTCGTTTTGGCTAAAACTAAAAATCGTTGCAATATTTAATTTATGAGAAGTTCCTTCCATTTGCTTTTTAAATTCGTTGTAATAAGCAATGGCAGCAGGAATAGATGCAACCGCAAAAATCGAGTTAAAACCATTTACTTTAGCAGTTTGCTTTTTCTCTTCCACAGTGTTATTTTTGGATTTCGCCATTTTTTCAACATTCGTAATCACTTTATGGTCATAGTAAGACCGATTTTGATTGCGATATGTTTTTTGTTCAAAGTGCATTAAGATGTATCTGGTAATATCTGCAACACGCTGTGGGTCGAGAAGTGCCCTTTCTCGGTCTATGGCTTTCACTTGCTTATCATACAGAGCTTCGGGGTTTTTTATTGTATTGATATAATCAATTCTAAAAGGTAGTACATTGCTGTCGTGAATAGCATCTACAATAGTGTATGCATGTAGAGGCTTTACTTTATTTCCATTTTCATCAGGCTCGCCACCAAAAATTTGGGCAGTGGTACGCATATTAGGATCATTTGAACTGTTAGAATTTGACGCAAAAATAGGTGTTCCCGTAAAGCCAAAAATGTGATAATGTTTGAAATGCTTTATAATCGCCTTGTGCATATTGCCAAACTGAGAGCGATGGCACTCGTCAAAAATCATAACAATATGTTTTTTATAAGCTTCGTGTTCTTTGCTTTTTGAGATGAAATTGTCTAACTTTTGAATGGTAGTAATAATAATTTTAGCATTATTGTCTTCCATTTGTTTTTGTAAAACTTTAGTAGAGGTGTTGGAATTGGCTGCACCTTTTTCAAATCTGTCATACTCTTTCATCGTTTGATAATCAAGGTCTTTTCTATCAACGACAAAAAGCACTTTATCAATATCTTTTAGCCCTGTCGCAAGCTGCGCTGTCTTGAAGCTGGTTAAGGTTTTACCGCTACCCGTGGTATGCCAAATATAACCGCCAGCCCCGATTCTACCGGTCTTTTTCATATTGGTAGAGATAGTAATCCGATTTAATATTTTTTCAGTTGCTGCAATTTGATAGGGACGCATCACTAAAAGCAAGTTCTCCGAAGTGAATACACAATAACGAGTTAGAATATTTAGCAAGGAATGTTTAGCAAAAAATGTTTTTGTGAAATCCACAAGATCTGGAATAGTACGATTTTTTTCGTCAGCCCAAAAGCTTGTAAATTCAAAGCTGTTAGAAGTTTTTTTCTTCTTTGATGCATTTTTCTCTGCGTTGTCTTTAATGTGCTGAAACCTTGTAGTATTAGAATAATATTTCGTATGTGTACCATTGGAAATAATAAATAGCTGGACATATTGATATAGACCAGTGCCCGCCCAAAAACTATCACGCTGATAACGATTTATTTGATTAAAAGCTTCACGAATAGCAACGCCACGCTTTTTAAGCTCAATATGCACCAATGGAAAGCCATTTACTAAAATAGTAACATCGTAGCGTGTGTCGTGATTTCCTCCAGCTTCTTCATACTGGTTAATAACCTGCAAGCTATTATTGTGAATGTCTTTTTTATCAATAAGCTTGATATTTTTGGTGTAACCGTTATCTAAGGTCAAAATCTGTATAAAGTCTTCTTGTATTTTTTTAGTCTTTTCTAGAATACCATCATTCCCATTGGCGATGACACTTGTATAAAAATCATCCCACTCTTTATCGAAAAAGGTATAGTTATTTAGTTTTTCAAGCTGAGCACGAAGATTGTCAATTAAATCTTGCTCGCTCTTTATAGTGATATATTCATAGCCTTGCCCTACAAGGCGTTTTATAAAATCCCTTTCAAGCTCCGCTTCGCTTTGATAGTCGGTACTTTTTCGCTTTTCCGGTGTATATTCGGCAACAACAGTGCTTTCGGTAGAGCTTGCCACAATTTCAAAGCTATTCATCTTGCATACCATCCTTTACCTTGAAAGTTAAAAGCTTATCTCGGTAATATTCATATTGTTGCTCACGTGCTTTTATTTCAGCAGGCAAGCCCTCGCTTATGTCATTGTAAAGCTTATTAAAACGATCGAGGATTTCAACAATGCGCTGTTGTTCTGTGGGCGGTGGGACTGGAATTGTGAGTTTATGCAATTTACTACCTTTGATACCTTTTACTGTTCCACCAGTAGCCGCTGATAATAACTTGGTTTGAAACTCAGTTCCCAAAAGAACATACTTTAAAAAAGTAGTATCTAATGATGAATCTTTTGGTCTATATTTTATTACTCTTTGGGCTAAAGCAATATTTTCATTATCTACCTGAGCAACATTTCCGCATGGTGCTTCAGTTGTAATCAAAACATCTCCTATTTGCGGTTTCCCTCTACGCATTACATTTTCATAATCTTCAATAGCGATATATTCCTGTGATTTTTCATAATCGATATAACCACGTCTAATGTTTTTAGCTGTTACAAGAAATATTCCTTCATTGACTTTTGTAGGAGTTTTTCCTCGATAATCAACAATATCACACACTTCTTCCAACGTGTAGTATGGGTGGTTTTGAAAGTTAAGTAACTTGCCATTGTAATACTCATACTGTTGCTTTCTCGCTTTAAGCTCTGCTGTAAGCTCTGCTGTAAGCTTTGCTGTAAGCTCTGTGAAGTTGTCCAAAATATGGACAATTTCCTCTTGCACAGGCAAGGGTGGAAGTGGAATTATAACTTTCTCCATTTTCTTTTTTGAGACATTAAAACGTGTTACACCGCTTGCAGTTTTTCTAATTTGCTTTCTGATTTCAGTTGAACGAAAAACATATTTTGAAAACTCTGGCATCATCGAGGTTTTGTCAAAAAATCTAAACCCAAAGCAGAAACTGTTTAGATATAGTTTTTCTTCTGTTACTACTGTTAAAGCAGACGACATTCCACACTCATCTGGGGTTTCCGAAGATCCAGTAAAGATAATATCTCCATATTGAATAGTGTTTTGTTTTTCGTTTTCAGCGATTTTAACTGTATCTTCAACATCAATTTTGAGTGATAAATTTGAAAACACATTCATATAGGTAATAAATTTTGCGTTTCCATTGGTGAAGTCCTCTTTGGACTTGCCATTTAACCCACCGTAAAACTCACCAAGTTCCACAAGTGGCTTATACTCGACTCCATCAGGGCAAAGTTCATTTATAAGCTGTTCTAATTTACTCAACTTCATCACCTCCATTATGCCACCCCAGTGTACCAATAGCTTCCATTAGCTCTCGATTAGTTTTTATTTTTTCTAACACCCCTGCAACTAAACGATAGAATGCATCAAATTTTAATAACGCTTCTTCTTCGTCATAATCTCCATGAACCACATCACTCAACTCACCAAACAGTTTATATCCATCTTCAGCAAATTCGGAAGGAATAATATTGCATCTCTCTTTTACAGGGTTAAGTATTTGGTCAAATGGCTTTGGCTTACCATTTAGCTTTTTTGTTGTAATTGGAGGATTTGCTGCTTCAGCTGTTTGCGTGATAATCCTTTCAAAAACCTTTCGCAAATAAACTATAGAGCCTGCTCCGAACTTTTCTCGCGCTGCTCGTTTGGCCTTCTCTAAAGCTTCTGTAAAATCCCCGTAATTTTCTGTGTTTATAGATACAAATTCAGAAAAATTCTCGCTTCTTTTTACAATACGAACATAGGGGTGCGGATTATGAATATCATCTTCGTCTCTACACTCTAACAAAAACCACATCTGAACAGATGCCCCGCAACGAGGACATTCAAGAACACAATCAATGCTTGCTGTTCTCTCATTGACACCAATGCAAAACAAATCTTCGCCTGAATAAAAAGTTCGTTGGTCATTGCAATTGTTGCAATAGAAGTTTAAAGCTACCTTACCCTCTGTTAATTTTTTAGAGTTGCCCGATTTAAGTTTTTTGTTATTTAAAAAACCCTGTATTTGTTGAAAATCGGTTGTTATAGATTTTGACAACACATCTGATAATCGCATACTCTAAGCCTCCTCAATCTCTGCAATAATAGCATCGATCTCAGTACGCAAAACATTTTCACGCGCAACAATTCGATTAATTTTAGCGTTAAGAACAGTTATATCAATAACTTCTCTTGTGTCCTCACTTTCTACATAGTTTGATACAGAAAGGTTATAATCAGCCTTTTCTATATCTTCTTTTTTTACAAGTCTAGTAAAATGCTCAACCGTTTCTCTGTTTTTATAAGCATTTAAAACGTTTTCAACATTATTTTCTTTACCCAATTCTGCTTCTGTACTTAATTGATTGCTGTTTGTTGCCTTAACAAATTCCTTGGATGCATCAATAAATAGTGTTTGGTTATCTATCTTAGATTTTTTAAGCACCATAATGCAAGTTGCGATACTTGTTCCATAAAACAAATTGTCAGGTAACTGAATGATACACTCAATGTAGTTATTATCAATTAGATATTTTCGGATTTTTTGCTCAGCTCCACCACGATACATAATGCCGGGGAAACAAACAATTGCTGCTGTACCATTTGTAGCAAGCCAATGAAGAGAATGCATGATAAAAGCAAAATCCGCTTTTGACTTTGGTGCAAGCACGCCGGCAGGAGAAAAGCGAGGATCATTTATTAAAGTGCCATTGTCAGAACCTTCCCACTTGATAGAGTAAGGCGGATTAGAAACGATAGCTTCAAATGGTTCTTCGTCCCAATGTTTGGGGTCAATTAAAGTATCGCCATGTTCAATGCTAAATTTCTCATAACCTATATCATGCAAGAACATATTGATTCTACAAAGATTGTAAGTTGTGATATTAATTTCTTGACCAAAAAATCCGTTTCTAACATTTTCTTTACCAAGAATTTTTGCAAATTTCAAAAGCAACGAACCACTACCAACCGCAGGGTCATATACCTTGTTAACTTCTGTTTTTCCAACTAAAGTTATTTTGGTTAAAAGCTCAGAAACCTCTTGAGGTGTGAAAAATTCGCCACCACTTTTGCCTGCGTTTGATGCATACATCCCCATCAAGTATTCATAGGTATCCCCGAAAGCATCAATAGAATTATTTTGATAATCTCCAAGGTTCATAGAACCGATAACAGATATCAGCTTCTTTAACCTTTTATTTCTTTTTATAACAGTTGGTCCAAGTTTATTGCTATTAACATCTATATCGTCAAATAGTCCTTTGAAATTTTCTTCGCTGGCACTTCCAATAGCAGATTTTTCAATGCTTTTAAAATTACTTTGCAATATTTCATTTAAGTGTTCATCTAAATCAGTAACCTCAAGTTCCTTTTCTTTAGCCTCTTTATCAGCTTTCTCAATTCTACTTAACAACTTTCCAAACAACTGACCTGGTAAAATAAAGAAACCTTTTGTTTCTACCATATCTGCTCTTACATTGTCGGCTTCCTCATCAGATATATCAGCGTAATTAAAATCAGTATTGCCTGCTTCCCACTCACCTTTGTTCAAATAGGTGGCTAAATTTTCAGATATATACCTATAAAATAACATACCTAAAACATATTGCTTGAAATCCCAACCATCAACACTACCTCTAAGATCATTTGCTAATGCCCATATTGTACGATACAATTCATTTCTCTCTTGCTCCCTTTTGTTATCAGCCATCTTTGTTTTCTCCTTTTATAATGGAATTCATCATATCTTTATAATTTTGATCTTTTCTCAACGAATTTCTCATTGATTTGGTCATATAACGCATTAAATCCGCAGGCATTTCATTTCTTTCTTTTGCCGCTAATTCAAAAAACTCCTCACGAATTTTAGGTTTTGGATTAAGAATTTTAATAATTTTAAACTGTTTTTCAGGAGGAGGTGGATTGACTTTACCCTTTAAAATATCATAGAAATAAGGCTTCTTGATGCCAAGTTCTGTGTAAAAAGCTATGTGTGATTTATCGTATTCATTTAACATTTCTGATAGCAAGTCACAGAAACGCTTTTGCGTACTCAATAAGCCTCACCTCCCTAATCAATATGTTAGTATGTATACCTACATACTATTGTAGCAAAAGCATAGCATTATGTCCATAAAATGGCTTAAATTCAACCAAAATAGCTACAGATTTTAAATTTACTAGCCTTCTTCCCGTATTCCGTTTATTTTGACTCTCAGTCCACAAGTAGTCTCTATGACCACTTGCCTTTCGTATTCTTCCCCCAGCTATGGAGATTATCTTCTTCCCATACAACTAGCAAAGTTACATCATAGTGTTGCTGCTGTATAGTCACGTATTTAATTTTTTTAATTTATCTGAGATTGTTAAAAGCTATCAAAATTGTGGCTGGGAACCTTTTATCTATTACTATCGAGATAGAGATACTAAGAAGATTGATATTCTACTAGAAGATAGCGGCAAGATATACCCTATGGAAATCAAGAAAACTGCCACTCCACAAAAGCAACTTACGCGTGTGTTTGGCGCGATTAACAAAACTACTTTAGAACGCGGCACAGGAGCAGTTCTTTGTACAACGGATAGGCTGTCGGCGTTTGATAGCCAAAACTTAATTGTGCCAATTTGGGGATATAAATAAAAATGCCTTTGGCCGTTACCTAGGTAACGACTAAAGGCATTTTACATTATTCCTGAGATTCTACGTCAGTACTTTATAAACCACCCTCAAAGCATTGATAAATATACGTTCCTTCAAAATTCAGCTTTCACCCATTGGGTGAAAGAAAAATGCTCAAAAATGTGTTGAATTATCAGCTTTTATGAGTCGATATAGGGTACAATAATAGTAACAAAAGCAGAAAAAGGGGTTTAAATTATGATTAATAAAATTGATTTCACAGCTAAGAATCTAACATCAAATGCAGGTCTTTTTCTTCTCCTTGAGAACGCAAAAAGTAATGAGATTTTTGATCTAGTTGAAAATGACCTCGTATTTGATAATGACTCCACAAATAAAATCAAGATGAATCATATAAAGACGATGATCTGTGGTCACTTTATTGGTATAGACAAACTAGAACGTCTAAAGCTCCTTCAAAATGATCC
Organism: Sporomusaceae bacterium; assembly: GCA_027492445.1. Taxonomy (GTDB): domain Bacteria; phylum Bacillota; class Negativicutes; order DSM-13327; family DSM-13327; genus CTSoil-075. The sequence continues at coordinate 10,390 of JAPUES010000088.1, forward strand.
ACTCGTTAATGAATTTGATATTTCCGTAAAAGAACCTGAAACAGTGTCACGGTTTTTAGGAAACTTCACCTTTAAGACAACACAAATGTTTAGAGACATTAATTTTAAAGTCTTTAAAAAACTGCTCACTAAAAGTAAATTGACATCCATTACGATTGATATTGATAGTAGTGTAATTAACGTAGAAGGTCATCAAGAAGGTGCGTCAAAAGGATATAATCCTAAGAAACTGGGAAACCGATGCTACAATATCCAATTTGCATTTTGCGACGAATTAAAAGCATATGTTACCGGATTTGTAAGAAGTGGCAATACTTACACTGCAAACAGTGCTGCGGAAATGATCAAAGAAATTGTTGCTAACATCAAATCAGACGATTTAGAAATTTTATTTCGAATGGATAGTGGCTACTTTGATGAAAAAATTATCGAAACGATAGAATCTCTTGGATGCAAATATTTAATTAAAGCCAAAAGTTATTCTACACTCACCTCACAAGCAACGAATTCATCAATTGTATTCGTTAAAGGAGAAGAAGGTAGAGAAACTACAGAACTGTATAGAAAATTAGTTAAATGGGAAAAAGACAGAAGATTTGTCGTATCTCGCGTACTGAAACCAGAAAAAGAAAGAGCACAATTATCACTTTTAGAAGGTTCCGAATACGACTACTTTTTCTTTGTAACAAATACTACCTTGCTTTCTGAAAAAGTAGTTATATACTATGAAAAGCGTGGTAATGCTGAAAACTATATCAAAGAAGCCAAATACGACATGGCGGTGGGTCATCTCTTGCTAAAGTCATTTTGGGCGAATGAAGCCGTGTTTCAAATGATGATGCTTTCATATAACCTATTTTTGTTGTTCAAGTTTGATTCCTTGGACTCTTCAGAATACAGACAGCAAATAAAGACCTTTCGTTTGAAGTATGTATTTCTTGCAGCCAAAATCATTAAAACCGCAAGAACTGTAATTATGAATTTGTCAGAAAACTATCCGTACAAGGAAGTGTATGAAAAATGTCTGGTATAATAAAGATATCATCTTGAAAATCGAGTGTTGCTCTGTGGATAACTTGCAGGGTTTAATAAGTATCTTTACTCCAAAGTTGCAATCAATAATTTATTGAAAAAGATTGAAAGGTGGTGGTAAATAATGTTACAATGTGGGAGTATTAGTTTAAATTCTTCTTGAAATAGTGTTCTTTTAAGCTAATAAAAAATGCACGTGGAATTTAGGGTTTATTAATTGAACCTAGAATTATGATTTTTGTAACTTAGTTGAGAATAATGGGTATATCCTATTCAAATGTGTTGAGGAAGGGGTTTGGAAAATGTTAAGGGGTTTGGAAAATGTTAAAATGTAAGAGTAACTACCTGAATTCTTCGTAGGTTCATCTGAAATATTGATTTTTAATGATTTTCGTAAAACGACGTAGAATTTAGGGAGTATATCAAGCAAAAAGTCGATGTGCGTCTTACCCGCAAGGTGGTTGAAATATTTTTCAATGGACATCGGCTTTGCTCGCATCCGCGACTGCGCGGCAGCGAAGGCCAATACAGCACCGTGGTGGAGCATATGCCCCCGGATCACCAACGATATGTGGCTTGGGACAAACAGCGATTTCTCACCTGGGCGCAGGGCGTTGGCCCAAATACCGTCGTTGCCGTGAAAGCAATCTTTGCCGCCTATCGGGTTGAACGCCAAGGCTACAGAAGTTGCATGGCGCTTTTGAAATTAGGCGACAAACATTCGGTCGCCAGGCTGGAGGCAGCCTGCGCCAAAGCCTTGACTTATACGCCAAATCCCAGCCTAAAAAGCATTCAGACAATCCTCCAAACGGGTCAGGATAAAATTCGCCAAGAGCAACCGGTCACGAAAGGAACCGATTGCGGCGAATTCGGCTTCGTCAGAGGCGCTGACTACTACGGGAGGAATTCAAAATGATGAACGAAGCCACCGTCACAAAGCTAATGGAGATGCGCCTTAGCGCCATGAGCGAGGCCTTCCGCCAGCAAATGAAAGATTCGACGTTTGGCGAACTTGCTTTTGAAGAGCGGTTTGGATTATTAGTGGATGCCGAATGGTCACGGCGCAAAAGCAATCGCTTGTCCCGCTTGATTCGAAAGGCGGATCTGCATTTTGTGAACGCTGCGATTGAAGATATTGAATACCATGCGGACCGCAAGCTGGACAAAGCGCAGATTACTAGGCTTTCCACCTGCAACTACATCGCAGAAAAGCACAACATTATTATTCTCGGCGCTTCAGGTGCTGGCAAAACCTATCTCAGTTGTGCTTTTGGCGTTGCCGCCTGCAGAAATTTTTACACCGTGAAATATGTGCGGCTTCCTGAGTTACTCAACGAACTGTCTGTCGCCAGAGGCGAAGGTGTCTACCAAAAAGTCATGAAGCAGTACAAAAAAGTCAGCCTCCTCATCTTGGATGAATGGCTATTGCTACCGCTGACAAGCGGAGAAGCCCGTGATTTATTGGAAATCGTGGAAGCACGGCACAAAAAAGGCTCCACCAATTTCAGTTCGTAATTCGATCCAGGCGGTTGGCACGGAAAAATCGGAGAAGGCACGTTGGCTGACGCCATCTTAGACCGAATCGTGCATGATTCTTATACCATCTTTATTGACGGCGAGGACTCGATGCGAAAACGCAAAGGGATTCAAGATTAAACGCTAAGCCATCTGTGGTCTGCCTGCTTGGCCGAAAAGTTAGCATCCGGCCAAGCAGGCCACTGCTCAATGCGAGCGTGAGCACTGCTCAAAATGGAGCGTGACAGGTGCTCAACGCAGTGCGGAATGACTGCTCAACAGGAGCGAAATATCCACCTTGAGATTCTGCATCATCTGAAACATGTAGAATTTCACCATCTTTTCTGCCTCCTGCGTGCTGATATCTTTTTCAGCATACCGCAGAATCGGCGCATTGAAGTGGGTATTTTTTGTGGCCGTTTTATGTCCCTTTTATTTTACCGCTTACATTCCTGAGTATGTCTATGTGGTGGTCTGTGAAGATGGGCGGGAATTTGCCAGCAGCCTAATACTGATGGGGAGTGACTTTGGGGTGCTGCTAGTAATGCCATTCCTGTTGTTGACGGAGAACCTAAAGCTTGTAATTTGACACAGGAAATGAAAAAAACAGTTTGTTTACGATACTTTTATAATTTTCAGAAGGATATTGGTGGAATTTGGCGAAAGTAATTCTTTGGCAGAACCAATTCTCTGGTTAATAGGATAAAAGTCCTGTTTGGTGGAAGTGAGCTTCGTAGTCACCTTTGCGGATTTTGCTCGTCATGATTGAGAATGAGTGCGAATATAAGGGAAATATGTTTCCCGTGAAGGGGTGAAAATGGGTAGATTTGGTTGATATCGTTTGAATAGTAGATAGTATTCTAAGGGACTAAGGACTATACAATAAAACATACAGAAGGGATAGATACGCGAATGAAACTAAAACAGTCTACGCTGAATAAGATTTTGGGGGCAATATCTTTACTGATTTTTATCACTTTAATTGCCTGTTCGTTACTGATTAAGACTGCTTTCGAGAACGAACAACTAGCAGCCGCCAGAAAAGCAGAGTTTAAGCAATTAGGAATTGAACTGGCAAATGCTTCTGATTACTTAACGAATGAAGCGCGAAAGTATGTTCAGTTTGGTGAACAGGTTTACTATGATAACTATTGGCGGGAAGTACGGGAAACAAAAACTAGGGATAGGGTTGTCCAAAGACTTAAAGAGTTAAATGCGTCACAAGTAGAACTCGACCTTATTGAGAAAGCAAAGCAAAATTCAGACTCGTTAGTAAAAACTGAGGACGCTGCCATGAAAGCAGTTGAAGCAAAGAATTTTGATATTGCCCGTCGTCTTATGTTTGACAGTAATTATGAACAGAACAAGAAAATTATCGAGGAGCCAATATTAGAGTTTCAAAAGAAACTGAATGAGAGGGCAGACGCGGAATTAAAGCAAGCTAGTAATACTCTGTACAACTACATCTTTGCTATGATTGTTTTAATTGTTATAGCATTAGGCTTTAATATTTTTAATATCTTAGTGATTACGAGAAAAGTTGTAAATCCCATAATTCAATTAGAAAAGGCTATGTTAACGTTATCTGAAGGCATCCTAACCTATAAATTAAGCCTTGCTCATGACGGAACGGAAATTGGGAATTTAGCACTTGCATTTACTAAAACACAAGCAAACCTCAAGGAAATTATCAATTCGATTCAAGAGATTTCAGAACGCCTTGCGGCTTCCTCTGAAGAATTAACCGCTAATGCGGAACAATCTGCCCAAGCAACCACTCAGGTGGCGGCATCAATCGGTGAAGTTGCACAAGGGGCAGAAAAACAAGCAAATGCTGTTGATGCTACAGCTACTGTTGTTGAACAAATGTCAGCGGGAATTCAACAAGTAGCTTCAAATGCAAATGCTGTGTCAGGTATGGCAGAGAAGACAAGTAATGCAGCAAATCAGGGCAACAAAGCAGTAGACGCTGCCATGAATCAGATGAAAAGCATCGAACAATCTGTTTTTAGTTCGGCGCAGGTGGTTACGAAGCTCGGTGAACGCTCAAAAGAGATTGGACAAATTGTTGATACTATTTCGGGGATTGCAGGTCAGACTAATTTGTTGGCACTGAATGCAGCTATTGAGGCGGCACGCGCAGGTGAACAGGGTAGAGGTTTTGCTGTAGTTGCTGAGGAAGTGCGTAAGTTGGCTGAACAGTCCCAGGAGGCGGCCAAACAAATTGCTAGCTTAATTTCTGAGATACAGATGGAAACTGGCAACGCTGTGGTTGCAATGAATAACGGTACTAATGATGTCAAGGCTGGCACTGATGTAGTAAATAATGCAGGAAAGGCATTCAAGGAGATTGTGTCGCTCGTAAGTGAGGTTTCATCCCAAGTCAGGGAAATATCGTCTGCAATTCAGCAGATGGCCTCTGGAAGTCAGCAAATCGTATCATCAGTGCGGGATATCGACCGCATCAGTAAGGACGCTGCTGCACAAACCCAGACTGTTTCGGCTGCTACTGAGGAGCAGTCCGCGTCAATGGAAGAAATAGCAGCATCTAGTCAAGCGCTTGCACGCATGGCAGAAGAACTGCAAGGCGCTGTCAGAAAGTTTAGGGTCTAGTGAGGTGCCAGAAGTGACAGTGAGTGAGAGACTAGACATCGAATTGATGCCCAAAGAGCTAGAAGAATTGATGCGTGATTTACCGCGTATTCTACGCGAACTGAATGTGGATGTTGTCAGAGAAGGGATGGCGTAATGGCAGAACAGCAAATGGTATTGTTTCGCCTGGGTGCGGACGAATATGGAATTCCAATTTCTCAAGTAAAGGAAATTATCCAGTACAGAGGCGCAACCAAAATGCCACAGACGCCTGATTCAATGGAGGGAGTCATCAATTTGCGCGGCAAGGTGATTCCAGTAATCGAATTGACAAAAAGGTTCGGTCTAGTGGCCAGCGTAAGTTCGGATAAGAGAGCCATCATTATTGAAACGGAAGGGCAGGAAATTGGCGTTGTTGTCGACGAGGTTACGGAAGTAATAAGGCTGCAAGATACTGCTATCGAACCTGCCCCGACCATGACGATGTCTAATGACTACATTCGAGGGATAGGCAAGAACGACGACAGACTCTTAATTGTGCAGGGCAATGAGGGTGCTGCTCAGTCTAAAATTCTGCACCGTTTGACCCGATACGGAGAGAAGTATCACTGGTAACAGCGAAAGACAGCCTGAACCTACGCAAAATGCGAGGGGTCAGGCTGTCTTTCGCTAGTACAGCTTCTGCTAATTCTAAGTTATCAAGTCTTCTATAACGGTCTGATAAAAACGCTCTTAGCCTATTATCCAATGTACGTAGCATCCGCTTTTCATTAGTTCTAGCAAACCAGCTATTAATATTTTTATCGAGTAATTCTGGATACTCTAGCCGCATTTTTTGATAGTAACGAAATGGTATTTGTAGTCTTGTTGCAATTTGTTGGTGTGCAATATCAGAAATTACAAACTCACCACTAATATCTGTAAATCCCATCATCACTTTGGTTACACCATTAGAATCTGTTACAACTTCTAGCCCTGCGGTGTCTGCAATAAAATCTTTTCTAGCCAACCTTTGCCGTTCTAATTCTTTCGCTAATTCATTTAATGTTTTACCTTGTTTCATAATTTCCACCTCTTATAATATTTTTTATTAATTAACTTATAACTGCGCAAGTCTGCCCACTAAGTGCTTCTATTAACATAACACCACTATGTTCCTATGTTCCTTTGCAAGGGCTCTTCATAGCTAAATGAAGGCTCGCAAGTTATCACGATAATAATATATAATTAAAAAAAGCTATTTTAACTTACCTAAAGTTTAAAAATTTAAAGCTATTTCCACATACCAGTAGTAGATAAAAAAAGTAAAAAAAGGTGGTTATGTAAAATGGCACAAAATTTTAATTATTACGCAATCGTGGGTTCAAATGGTTATGGTATCGTAAAAACTTGGCACAAATGCAATCGCTGTCTAAAATATTTTAAACGCAGTCAGCAAAAGGTGTTTTTCACAGTTGAAGATGCTTATTGTTGGCTAAAAGATGAATTCAGTAGGCAATACTCCTCCGCACCATCTAGCATTATTAGCATGGCTGAATTAGAAGCCCAAGAATTATTTTTTATTAAAAGCCATTAGAAAGCTGCTGGATTCAATAAGAATCCAGCAGCTTCTTTTACTCTTTCCTACCAAAAATATTGTTCAACGCACCAATTGCCTCATCTTGCATATCAGGTAATACATGGCTGTAAATATATAGCGTCATGCTAATATTAGAGTGCCCTAATCGTTCTTGAATAACTTTAGGATTAACCTTTTCTTTTAATAGTATCGTTGCATGGGTATGCCTAAAACAATGGAAAGTAAAACTAGAATCAATTCCCGCCATTTTTAGCGTAGGTTTTAAGTAACTAGTAGTGAAGTTACTTGTATCAATTGGTTTACCATAAATATTTGCAAAAACCAAACTTGTATTTTCATATTTATCACCAACAGAATCTATATGTTGCTCTTGCCATTTTTTGTATTCCTTAAGCATGACTATATCGTCGCGCATTAATAATATCTTCCGCCTACTTGTTTTAGTTTTCGGCTCTTGCAATATATACCCTTTGCCAACTATATAAGCTAGCGAACGTTTTATGTAAATATAGTTACCCGCTAGATCTATATCTTCCCACTTTAGGCCAAATATTTCTCCTTGACGCATCCCCGTATGCAATGCCAGTTTTAAAACAACTGGTAGCACATCCTGCATATAGTTATTATCAATGTTTTTAGCTGCAATTAATAACTTTTCAATCTGCTCTGTATTAAGCACCTATTCCTAAATTAAATAGGAATATAAATTTTTAAGTAAATTTATATTGTGCCGCTTACTAATAGTTACAGGCGACACATTAATTTCTGCAAACATTTCCATTATTTTATCAATATTTCTATCGTTAATCTCTTTTTGCGCAAGATATAGAGATTTCTTCTTTGGTATAAGCTCTAGCAATTGAAGCATCTTTTCTCTATGCTTTGGTTTAGATATATTATCCTCAACCACCTTTACAGCATCCTTTTTCTTGTAATAATTTCCATGCGGAACAATATGCGTGAAAATATTTAAAAATATATCTCTACTTTTCTTAGACAAGCTTTCTATTTGTTTTGCTACAGTGGTTTCATCAGTATACTTGCCAATAGCTTTTTGCTTTTTTAAACGAGCTTCTACACGAAGAATTCCTCTTGCTTCTTCTTTTTGGGATACAGCCGCTTTATCATAAGCCGTGAACTCAATGTCATTTGAATTGCCTTCTAAGTCAAAACTAAGGTCATGGTTAATCCCTTTATCGTTTTTATCATACTTCGGCCCAAAGCCTTTGACCTTTCCAATATTATGTAAGACCTTTATATAGGCAGACACGTTTTTTGCGTCACCAACGTTAATATTCACAGTAAAGTCAATGCGCGTTAGTTTAAAGTCCCCCAACTTGTATTTGGCATCAAAATAGTCCTTAACGTGCATTTTGAGTTTGCGGAGAAGTTCTGATACATTACTATCGTTAGGCTTCCATAATTTTTTAATATCATTGCCGCCAAGTAGCTTAGTTGGATTTACGATAAACTTAATCTTTTTCTTGAAAGTATTGTCATGATATTCAATTTTCATGCCTTTATCTTTAAGAGCATCGTCACAAAGAGCTCCATTCTTTGGATATAGCCGATGATTACCTTCTGCGTTTTCATAGGCTTTATTTTTCCATTTGTAAAAATTATCTGTGTCAATAGTAAGCGAAAGCTCGAATGTATGCGGTGAGTAAATCATTTTAACACTCCCAATCTATATTACAAGTATTTCTTACATCTTTTCTACCAGACTACCTTCTCCTTATCGTATTCATCTCTAGGTATAGCTATTTATTATTAATCCCAGTAACTTTTTATTGATCTATTTTCTTTTAGATATATGTATATGATCTAAAGAATAAATATTAGCTAATAAACGATATGCAAAATATTTAAAAAACGAAGGACGGTTTTGAATCGTCCTTCATTTTGTGCATTTGTTTGTAGGGTAATTTTATGGTTATTTCAATTATGTGTTTTCTTGCTATTCTAAAACTGGGGAATTTCAAAACTCTTCTGCAAAATGTAAGTATCTTTACAGATAATTTATCTATTTGATTTCCCTTACTTTCCTATAGAATGTAGACGGTTTCATATTTAATCTATGCATAGCCTCAATTGCTGTTATATCACCAGATTTCCACCTACATACAATTCTATCAAAATCCGGGTGGTGAATAGGTTTACGGCCTTTATATTTCCCTTGTTTTTTGGCAATTGCGATTCCTTCCTGCTGGCGTTGCAGGATGTATTCTCGTTCTAATTCCGCTACGGCTCCGAATATCGTCAGCATAAATCTTCCTGTAGGTGTTGTTGTATCTATGGCTTCTTTTTTAGAAATAAATTCTACCTGCTTGTTAGTCAACTGGGCAATGAGGTCAAGTAAGTCACGTGTGTTACGAGCGAAGCGGCTGATGGATTCGACAATAACAGTATCACCCTGCCGAACATAGGTGAGCATCCTTTTTAGTTCCAGTCTATCAGTATTTTTACCACTGGCTTTATCGATAAAGAGTTCATCAACGCCAAGTTCTTTTAATAGAACCTCTTGACGAATCGTATTTTGTTCTGCTGTGCTTACGCGAATATATCCTATTTTCATACAAATCCCTCCATTAAAATAAGCCATTAGGCTACAGCCTAACGGCACTTTGAAAAAGTGTCCCAATAGAGTTGTTTCTGGATTTTTGGCATGTGCCATTACTAAAGACAACCCTATTGGTAAAACGACTGAAAATTTTCGTTCATTTTACACGGTTATAATCCGCAAGATAAAGATTGTCCCCAATTAAATCTCCTCATATCTCTTACTGTCAAAATAATATATTATGATAGATATAAATGGAAATGATCATTACTGGAGGATATTATTTTGAAATTTATCATATTTCGAGGAAAAAAACTTCCTGTAGGTTTAGCCAAAAGACTTTTAACAATAGCCAGCTATGTTGTACCACTCAATAAATTTTATAGAGATCTTTATTTGGCACTGGCAACCCAAGATAAAAAATAGATGGAATTAGCCCATCTATTTTTTTGATAATAGTAATTCCTTAGTGCTTCTCAATCTGTAAATCACATCCTACATTGTTCCTTCAAGCTAACGTAACCGCCACCAGCTGCGCCTACAATAACGTGATCAAGCACTTCAATACCAATAATACTACCGCATTCAACTAACTTCTTCGTAAGCAAAATATCTTCATTACTAGGCGAAGTATCTGAACTTGGATGGAAATGTGCATGTTCGTTTCAAGCAAGTTTATCCTTAACCCGGAACATAACTACATTCTTAATTTTTTCTATTTTTATACATTTTTTACGCAACAAAAAACAGACTCCTTCTAATGAGCCTGTTCAAAATACTTACTCTTAATCCTCCAAATTATTTTTCATTTAACACATCATTTAAAGTTTCTTCCAATAAATAATCTTCATACTTACCAAAACGGCTTGCATGTG